>DOUW01000357.1 GCA_003520365.1 Massilia sp. | reverse complement strand
CTGTCGCTGCCGGCCTGCCCGGCGCCGGAAGCCTTCCAGCAGCCGGGCGCCCGGCCCTGGGGCAAGACCACGGTCGGCGTGCGCTGCACGGCCCCGAGCTGGAGCATGTTCCTGCAGGCCCAGGTGACGGTGATCGCCGACTACGTGACCGCCGCCGTGCCGCTGGCCCAGGGCCAGGCCATCGAGGCCGGCCAGCTGACCACGATGCAGGGAGATATTGCCGCCATGCCGAACGGGATCGTCACCGAGATGGCGCAGGCGATCGGCCGCACGCCCATCGTTTCGCTGCCGGCCGGCGCCCCGCTGCGCCTCGATTCGCTCAAGAGCAAACCGGTGGTGCAGCAGAACCAGGCGGTGCGTATCGTTTCTCGTGGGGAAAACTTCTCGGTCTCGGGCGAAGGCAAGGCGATTGGCAATGCCGGCGAGGGCCAGGTGGTGCAGGTACGCACCCCGCGCGGGGCGATCATCAGCGGCACGGCGCGGATGGGGGGCATCGTCGAAGTGGCATTGTAAAAAAACTTCTTTGTTTGCGGATCCGCGCTAAAGTTTGGGCCTGTACGGCCGTTACACAGTGCAGATCCCGGAGTTCCTGCTCCGAACAGAGAAGGATGATGCTGTGAAAATCAACGATACCCTCAAAGGCCCGCAAGGCCTGCAACAACAGAATCAGACCACGGCAGCCAACGCGAAGCAGGCGGAAAAGGCTGCCGCCACCGCCGCCCCGGCCCAAACCGACAGCGTACGCCTGTCGTCGCAAGCCCAGGCAACGAGCGGTACCGGCAAGGCGAACGAAGTGTTCGATGCCAAGAAAGTTGAACGTATCAAGATGGCAATTGCCGATGGGCAGTTCCAAGTCAATTCCGAAAGGATCGCGGACGGCTTGCTCGATACCGTGCGCGACCTGCTCCACTCACGCAACCGATAAAGCGATATGACCAGTCCGAACGCCACCCTCCCCGCCGAACGCCAGCGCATCGACGCACTGGTGGAACTGATGAAGCAGGAACAGCAACTGCTGGTGGCGGCGGATGCGGACGGACTGGCAGAAGTGACGCCACGCAAGGTCGCGCTGGTGCAGGAACTGGCGCAACTCTCGCGCCAGCGCCACGCGACCCTGGGCGGCGCGGGTTTTCCCGCGGCGGAAGCGGGCATGGACCCCTGGCTGGCGGCGCACGGCGACGAGGCTGTGCGCTCATCCTGGTCCGAACTGCTGGCACGCACGGCGGAGGCCAAGGAACTGAACCGGGTGAATGGCATGCTGATCAATCGCCAGATGGCGCATAACCAGACCGTGCTGCAGGCGCTGCGTACGCCGACCGGCGGCGCGGAATCGACCTTGTATGGGGCCAACGGGCAGACCTTTGGCGCCGGGGCGTCGCGGCGGTTCGTGCTGGGCTGAGGTTTACTTTCTTCTCTTTTGATGACGGCCGCATGCGGCCGTTGTTGTTTCCGGGTGCGCTCAAGACCTGGCCAGCTGGCGTCGCTCGATTGCGCCGCCTCGCGCCGAAAGCTGACCCATCTGGACCGTTCTAAACCGGCAACGCTGCAGATACGAGAGCGTGCAGTTCGGCCTGACAGGCGCCGCTTGGCTTGCCCGCATCGCACAAGCTCCGATGCGTTGGTGGTCCGGGCACGCCCCGGATGGCCGCAGCGTCAAGCCGCACGCTAGAGCGTGCTCTCGGTTGCGGTGCAACAAATTATCTCCTAACATACCCATCAATGATGCATTTAAAGCAAATTTTTGGAGGGTATGATCTTGCTTCCCCTTCCCTACACCCCGGATGTCGAAACGGTCGCTGAAGACGAAGCGCGCCTGACCGAAGAGATCGTCGAACGGATGGCGGCTACCAACCGCTGCGCCTTCGAGCGCCACCGCCACGGGATCCGCGACGCCCATGCGAAGTCGAACGGCCTGCTGGTGGGCGAGCTCGAGGTCCATGCGGATTTGCCGCCCGAGCTGCGCCAGGGGATCTTTGCCGAGGCGCGCACTTACCAGGTGGTCGCGCGCCTGTCCTCGGCGCCCGGCGACATCCACTCCGACAAGATTCCCGCCCCGCGCGGCTTTGCGCTCAAGGTGATGGGCGTAGACGGCGAACGCCTGTCGCCCGACATTGCCGGCGCCAACCAGGACTTCCTGATGGTGAACTTCCCGGTGCTCGCTTTCGGCACCATCCCGAAGTACAAGCAGATGCTGGCGCTGCTCGAAGCGAACGCGCATGCGCCGGACACCTTCCAGCGCCTGGTCGCCGGCACCGCGCGCGGCGCGAAGGAACTGGTGCAGGCACTGGGCCTGGAGCCGGGTGCCACCCTCGAAGGCCTGGCGCGCGACAACCACCATCCGCTCGGCGAGACCTACCACACGCAGGCGGCAATCCGCTTCGGCGACTACATCGCCAAGCTTGCGCTCGCGCCGAAGTCCGCGGAGGTACGCGCGCTGGCCGGCCAGCCGCTGCGCGAGGTGCACGACGCCTGCATGCGCGACGCCGTCAGCGCCTTCTTCGCCGAACAGGGCGCGGAATATGAACTGTCGGCGCAGCTGTGCGTCGACCTGGCGGCGATGCCGGTCGAGGACGCCGCCATACCGTGGAGCGAGGCGCGTTCCCCGCACCGCCCCATTGCCACGCTGCGCTTCCCTGCGCAGCCCAGCGCCACGCCCGGACGCCAGGTGTACGGCGACGACGTCCTGTCCTTCAACCCCTGGAACGGCATCGAGGCGCACCGGCCGCTGGGCGGCATCATGCGCATCCGGCGCGCGGCCTATGAGCGTTCGAGCGCATATCGCCACACGATGAACGCGCGACCGCGCACGGAGCCATCGCAGCCTTCCGACATTCCCGACTGAGGAGCCAGAACCATGACCGAGAAAACCACCGATCCGCGCCTGGACGACGAAACCTGGCTGCAGGAAGTCAGGCGCCGCATCGACGCGGTGGCGCACGACGCGCCGCATCTTGCGAAGATCGCGCTGGAAGCGATGGTGCGAAAGCACAATCCCGACCTGAAGGGCAGCGCCAGATCGGCCGGGCGCGCCGGCAAGCAATCCGGCAACGTGTCCGAGCTGACCGCCATCGCGCAGCTCAAGCCGGGCGGCGCCGACCGCCTGCGCCGCATTTTCGATCTCACCAACGGCAATATGGACGGCGCCCAGCGCGTCTCCACCTTGCACGACATGCGTTTCGTCTTCTTCGACAACGACACCCGCATCCTGTTCGCCACCACCTATGACGGCGACTGGGACAGCTACATCAACGATTTCGCGACCAAGATCCCGGAACTGATGGACCTGCTGTTTGCGAACGTGGAAGGCTGGCCCGGCATCGCCAGTCCGCAAGTGAAGGACTTCATTGCCGCGCACCAGATCGACGCCGCCGGCTGGTTCGTCGCCAATCCGCAGGTGACAGTGGTCGATACCCGCCGCTACCAGCGCATGGAAAAGGCGCTGGATGCCTTCTTCGATGCCATGGCCGCGCATCCGCCCGCGGACGAGACGACGCGCAAGGCGCTCGATACGCTCACGGCCGCGATCTCGCAGCCGGAAGGGGTGGATTACTGACATGAGCCTGCTCACCGATCTGAAGGCGCGCTTCCGGCGCGAACGGGTCACGCTGGCCCTGGACGACATCCAGGCCCTGATCCTGCGCTCGCGCCCCGAACCCTATGTCGGCATCCACGCGATGCTGCATATCGACGAGGCGGAGGGAGGACGCGACCTGGTGCGCCGCCTGGCCGCCCACATTCCCTCCGCAGCTGGCTGGACCGACGACCGCGAAGCCTGGATTGGCGCAGCTCTCAGTTTCCAGGGCCTGAAGGCGCTGGGCCTGCCGGAATCCTCGCTGAAGAGTTTTCCCCTGCCCTTCCAGCAAGGCATGGCGGCACGCGCCGAACAACTGCGCGACATCGGCGGCAATGCGCCCGAACACTGGGACGAGGCCTTTCGCCCCGGCGCCTGCCACCTCGCGCTGACGATCTATGCGCGCGACGAGGCCGCGCTCGACGTCGCGCGCGCCAAGGCCATGGGCGAACTGGCGCGCTCGCACGGCGTGACCCTGGTCGGCACCCATGCCTTCGGCGCCGATGCCGACGCCAAGAACCCCTTCGGCTTCCGCGATTCGATTTCGCAGCCGGCAGTCGCCGGCAGCGGCGTCGATCCGGTGCCGGGCCAGGAGCGTGCGATCGCGGCCGGCGAATTCATCCTCGGCGAAGACAGCGAGAGCGGGGCGCCGGTGGCGATGCCCGATCCGCCTGAATTGGGGCGCAACGGCTCCTTCGTGGTGCTGCGCAAGTACGCCAGCCAGGTCGGCGCCTTCAATGATTTCGTGCGCAGCCATGCCTCCGGCGAGCAGGAGGAAGAGCTGCTGGCCGCCAAGCTGGTCGGGCGCTGGCGCAGCGGCGCGCCGCTGATCCTCGCGCCCGAGCATGACGATCCGGACCTGGGTGCCGACCCGACTCGCAACAACGATTTCGATTTTTCGAAGGACCCACGCGGCTTCGTATGCCCGCATGCGTCCCACATGCGGCGCCTGAACCCGCGCGACAGCAAGCTGACGATCCTGACCGACGTGAACATCCACCGCATCATTCGACGCTCCTCGACCTTCGGCCCCAAATGGCGCCGCGACGTGACGGCGGCCGACGATGTGCATGGCGACCGCGGCATCTTCTTCATCTTCATCAGCGCGCGCGCTTACGACACCATCGAGTTTCTCCAGCAGGAGTGGATCAACCGCGGCAACTTCATCGACCTTGGTGCCGAGCGCGACGCCGTCGTCGGCCTGCACGAGACGCCCGGCAGCTTCACGCTGCCGCAGCCGCCGGTGAGACGCCGACTGGACGGCGTCGCCACCTTCAATCGCCTGAGGGGCGGCGAATACCTGTTCATGCCGTCGCTGAGCGCCCTGCGCTGGATCGGCGAGGCCGGCTGGACAGGCTAGCGGTCCGATGGAGCTGGAGATGGCAAGAGCCAACAACATCCAGCTTCCGTGACATCGAACGAGATATTCGAGCAGGTCAGGCGTTGATACTTGCCTTTCAATGCGATGCACTCAGCGGCTCCGATTGGGCGTCGCGGCGGTTCGTGCTGGGTTGAGGCTTACTTTCTTATCTTTCAACAATGGCCGCTGACGCGGCCGTTGCTGTTTCTGTTTCCGGGGCCAACTCCACCCATCCCGTGAGCAGGTGACTAAGAGCGACCGGCGCCACCGTTCCGTCCTTTGCTGTTTGCGTACACCCACGTGTATTCAGCGCCAAACAGGAAAATCTGCGCAGAATAATAAAACCACGCGACAAGAATCACAAAAGAGCCGGCTGCGCCAAAGCCCGAGGCCACGCTCGATTTCGCAAGGTACAAGCCGATCAAGGATTTGCCTACGTTGAAGAGCAAGGCTGTTACCGCGGCCCCCATCCACACATCGTGCCAGGATATCTTCGCGGTCGGCATGATCTTGTAGATCATCGCAAACAGCACTGTGAAGAGGGCAAACGACGCAGCGAAATTCAGGACACTCGCCAGCACGCTTTCCGCTGCATTTCCCCCGCCCAACCATTCGCTCGTCGCCGCGAGCGCAGCGCTGACGACAAGGGACACCATCAGCATGAAAGCGAGTCCGAGCACCAGGCCGAAGGATAAGATGCGGCTGCGCACCCACCCCCAAATGCCTGAAGGTTTTTCTTTCGCCGGCACGCGCCAGATGCGGTCCAGATCGGTTTGCAGTTCGGCGAAAATGGCCGTGGCGCCCAGCAGCAGCAGAAAACCGCCAACGATACTGGCGACGATCCCGGTGGACGGTTCACGCGCGGCTTGAAGCAAGCCCTGCACCGCCGTCGCTCCTTCCTTCCCCATGATGCCTTGAAGCTGCGCGATGATTGCGCCTTGTGCGGCGTCCTGTCCAAATACCAACCCGGCAATCGCGATGACGAGGACCAGTAGCGGCGCCAGGGAAAACAGTGTGTAGTACGACAGCGCCGCCCCCATGCTCGGGGCGTAATCATCGATCCATGCATTTCCTGCCGCCAGAATGATTTGCCACTGCCTGCCGACCCAGCTCTTCGAAGTTTGCTCGAACCTTGGGTGCGGCGGGGTGCTCGTGGCGGTGTCCACGTCCTTTGCATTGGATGTGCGCTCCTCTGGACGCGTCACAGCATGTTCTTTTACTTCCTGGATCGGGGCGGGTGCGGGGACACTGGCATTCTTCACTGCCGAGGCAAGAAACGTTGCCAGAGGTACGAGAAAACTTCCCGCCTTCACAGGACCGCCGGTGTCGTCGCTGCGTTCCGCTACCCTACTGGACCTGGTGGGCCTACTGGACCGACTGAATACAGGCGTTTTCTTGCGCCTGACGAGCGCATAGCCCGCCGCTGCGATGCCCAGCACAGCGGCGCCACGCACATAGGGAGAGGAAAGCACGTCCGAGGCCTTCGATTTGAACACCTCGAACTGCGCATTCGCTCTCGGCTCGGCGGCAGTCACGCGGGTTCCTGCTTCATGCTTTTCTTGATCGGTAGCGCTCATATTGTCCTCATGTGGTCGGCATGCGTGCCGGGCCGCCGGGGCGTGACGGCGGCGTGACGGCGAAATGGCTGGTTTCCACCTTAAGCCTTTCATAAGGACGGGTCAGTACGGTGACTCACCGTCTGCAGATGCAAAAGCGGATTGTGCATCCGGCACATGCCATTCAGGAGACTGTTCAATTGATTGCGGTATACGAATCAAGTTTGCGACAACGCGAGCCTGGTATCGCGTGGGTTCGAGAACCCACCCTACAAACCTTGCCTTAGCGCAAGCACCATCACTCCCAACGGGCACACAGTATTCCTTGGAGTCATTTTTCGACGGAGGAATCCATGCGACGCCCTGCCCTTTACACCGCTGCCGCCCTGCTGCTGGCCTGCGCCCTGCCCGCCCATGCTCTCGGCGAGATCGCCGTTACCGTCACGCCCGACCAGCCGGCGCTCGGCAAGGGCGACGACGTCAACGTCACCGTTACCCTGACCAACACCGGCAGCACGCCCCAGCGCCTGCTGAAGTGGCGCACGCCCTTCGTGCCGGCGGAGCACGCGCTGTTCCAGATCACGCGCGACGGGCTGCCGGTGCGCTATCTCGGCCGTCACGTGAAGCGCGCGGCTCCGACCGAAGCGGATTACATCGTGCTGGCACCGGGCGAATCGCGCAGCGCCCGCGTCGAGCTGTCGAAGCTGTACGAGATGCAGGTCACGGGCGCTTATTCGGTGCGCTACCACACCAGCAATGCCGCGCCCAGCGCCAAGGCGGGGGCCGACATCGTGGTCGGCGACATCGCGTCGAATCCGGCGGCGATCTGGATCGAGGGCCGCCTGCCGCGAGGTATCGTCACGCCTAGCCTGGCCGCGCCCAGCGGCCCGGCCGGCCTGAGCTTCAGCCAGTGCTCGAACGCCCAGCAGGCCTCGATCACGAACGCCTTTGCCGCCGGCACCGCGATGGCCACCGATGGCGTGGAATACCTGACCAGCCGCAAGCAGCAGGGTCCGCGCTACGTGAACTGGTTCGGCACGCACGAGGCGGCGCGCGTGACCACGGCCACGAACAATTTCACGGCCATCAAGAACGCCTTCGAGACCAAGCCGGTGAAGGTCGACTGCGGCTGCGACGAGCCGTATTTCGCCTACGTCTACCCGGGGCAGCCCTACAACATCTATGTCTGCCGGGCCTTCTGGAGCGCGCCGCTAACCGGCACCGATTCGATGGGCGGCACCCTGCTGCACGAGATGAGCCATTTCGACGTGGTGGCCGGCACCGACGACCACGTCTACGGCCAGAGCGGCGCGGCCGAGCTGGCGCGCACCGCGCCGCAGCGGGCGATCAACAATGCCGACTCGCACGAGTACTTCGGGGAGAACACGCCGCCCCTGCAATGAAAGGTGCCTAACACGGCTGGGTGGCAAAATCCAGCGAAAGATTGAAAAACCTGCACATCTATTAGTCTTGCGCAAAGAAGCTGCGCACTATTCGATGCGCATTGCTGCCGGCTCATGAAATGTTCAGTATGTAAGTGAGTTTTCGTTAGATTGAGATCAAGCTTTCTGCGAGAACTCGTCAATAACAAGGCCGTACCTTGGCCATGACAACTTACATACGGAGAGCAAACATGAGCTGGAACAGCATCCTGAAGTCGGCAGTCGGTATCGCGGCACTGGGCGTGGCCTTTGGCGCGCAGGCGGGGTCGAATGGCGTGAAGGTCTCGGTCACGCCCGAGAAAAACATGCTCGGCGCGAGCGACGACGTGGTGGTCAAGGTGACGATCACGAACACCTCGAACAGCCCGCAGTATGTGCTGAAGTCGCGCACCCCGTTCGAGGGCCTGAGCGCGCCGCTGTTCGACATCACCCGCGACGGCCAGAAAGTGATCTACACCGGCGCCCTGGTCAAGCGCGCCAAGCCGACCGCGGCCGACTACTACCTGCTCAAGCCGGGCGCCTCGCACACGGTGAAAGTGGAACTGTCGGCCCTGTACGACATGAGCGTGACGGGCGACTACGCGATCCGCTACCGCACCGCTTCGCCGGATCTGTTCCTGGGCAACAAGGGCCGTCTCGGCGGCGAGGTCAGCGCGGCCGCCGGCGGCGCCGAGATCGGCGAGCTGCAATCGGATGCCGCTGCGCTCTACATCGAGGGCCGCCTGCCGCGCGGCGCGGCCTCGCCGATCCTGGAAGCGCTCAAGCAGCAGGGCGGCACCGTGACCGCGGCCGCGACCAGCTACGCGAACTGCACCGCCTCGCAGCAGTCGACCATCGCCTCGGCGATCTCGACCGCCAAGACCATGAGCAACGGCTCGGTCACCTACATGGCCAAGACCACGATGGGGCCGCGCTACACCAAGTGGTTCGGCACCGCGACCTCGAGCCGAGTCTCGACCGTGCGCTCGCACTTCAACGCGATCAAGAGCGCGTTCGACAACCAGAACGTGGTGGTCGACTGCGGCTGCAACGACAGCGCCTACGCCTACGTGTATCCGACCCAGCCCTACCGCATCTACGTCTGCCGCGCCTTCTGGAACGCGCCGCTGACCGGCACCGATTCGAAGGGCGGCACCCTGGTGCACGAGATGAGCCACTTCAACGTCGTCGCCGGCACCGACGACCACGTGTATGGCCAGAGCGGCGCGGCCAGCCTGGCGATCAGCAATCCGTCGCTGGCCGTCGACAACGCCGACTCGCACGAATACTTCGCCGAGAACACCCCGGCGTTGAATTGATCGGCTAATTTGCCGATTATTTGCCGATGTGGATGAAGGTCAGCGGCCGCGCGGGGCTTTGCGACGGCTTGTCGAGCTGCTTCACATCGGCCAGGTAAGGGCCGTCATAGCCGATCTGGTAGCTGTGACGGCCTGCCACGAAGGCGTACGAGGGCGTGATGTCGATCGTGTTCTTCACTTCCTTGCCCGGCGCGACCGGCACGTAATCGTCCGCCGTCAGCGCCGCGCGCTTCACCATCTTGCCGGTGTAGTCGAGCGGCCGGCCGTCGAAGGCGCGCACGTCGAAGCGGCGTCCGCTCAGTTCCTTTTCTTCCGCCATTTCGCGCGGGACCCAGATGGTCTGCTTGCCGTAGTTGTACACCGTCAGGTGCACCAGCGCGCGGCCGTTCACGGATTCGACTTCGATCTTGTTTCGGACTGCCACTTGGGGGTCTCCGGGGGCGGCGCCCGCGAGTGCGGGCAGGAAGCTGGCCGCGGTCAGCGCAGTTAGGGCGGTCAGCAGGAAGGGTCGGCGTTGCATGGGTGCTCCATATGCTTGTGTGATTCCATTGTGCGGGCGGGAGCCGGAAATGCCAAGGGGCGGGGGTGGGTTTGACGTTCCGTGGTAGCGAAGGGTGATCGCGTGGGGTCGAGACCCCACCCTACGCAACCTGTTACCCGTAGGGTGGGGTCTTGACCCCACCGTATAGAATGCCTGATGAAAGATTATTTCATCGGAACCAACAAACTGAAATTTTCTTTCACTCCGGCTTCGCCGCCAGGATCGTCACCGCCACCCGCCGATTACGCGCCCTGCCCGCCTCGTCATCGTTCGACGCCACCGGCCGGTTCTCGCCATGCCCGACCGCTGTCAGGCGCGCCGGGGCAATGCCATTCTCGATAAAGAGCCGCACCACGCTGCTGGCGCGCACGGCCGAGAGTTCCCAGTTCGATGGAAACAACGGATTGGCGATCGGCACGTTGTCGGTATGCCCCTCAACCTCGATCGCATGCGGATCGTCCTTCAGCAGGCCGGCGACCACGCCCAGCGTCGCGCGCGATGCCTCGCCCAGCGCCGCCTGGCCCTGCGCGAACAGCACGCTCTCGCTGATCTCGACACTGACGCCGCGCGCGGTCTGCACCACGCGCACCTTGCCCGATTCGACCAGCGGCGCCAGCGAAGCGCCCAGGTCGCGCGCCAGGGTATTCATGCGTTCGCGGTCACGCCTGGCCGCCTCCGCCCGCTTGCGCGCGATGATGCCCGACAGCGGTAACGGCTCGAGCGTGCTGCTGGCCTGCGGGGTCTGCGGATTGCCGCCGAAGGCGCTGCCCAGGGCGTCGGAGAGCACCTTGTACTTGCCCTCGTTGACGATGGAGATGGCGTACATCACGACGAAGAAGGCGAACAGCAGCGTGATCAGGTCGGCGTAGGAAATCAACCAGCGGTCACGGTCCTCGCCATGCGGCTGCGCATCGTCGTAGCGTTTGCGCGCCATGTCAGCGCTTCGCCAGCAGGCTGGCCACGCGCTCTTCCACCACACGGGTGTGGTTGCCGCTGGCCAGGTCGTGGAAGACCTCGGTGAGGATCTCGTACTGCGCCACCTGGTCGGCGACGATGGCCTTCAGCTTGTTGCCGACCGGGAGGAAGAACAAATTCGCCAGGCCGACGCCGTACACGGTCGACACGAAGGCCACCGCGATGCCCGAGCCGAGCCGGGAAGGATCGGACAGGTTTTCCATCACGTGGATCAGGCCCAGCACCGCGCCCAGGATGCCGATGGTCGGCGCGTAGCCGGCGGCCGATTCCCAGATGCGCGCGGCCTGGCGCTCGGCGAATTCGAAGGCGTTGATCTCGGTTTCCAGCAGGTTGCGCAGCTTCTCGGGCTGGATGCCGTCCACCACCAGGCGCAGGCCCTTCTGAATGAACGGATCCTTGGTGCCCATGTACTGCTCGAGCGAGAGCAGGCCGTCGCGCCGCGCCGTCAGGCTCCACAACGTGATCGCGCTGGCCAGCGGCTGGCGTTGGCTGCGCGGCGGGAAGAACACCCAGCGCAGCATGCGCATGCCGCGCCGGAAGCTGCGCGCTTCGGACTGCAGCAGCACCGCGCCGAAGGTGCCGACGACAACAATGGCGAAGGCGGCCGGCTGGAACAGCGAGGCGAAGCGGCCGCCGTCGAGCGTGTGCCCGACGAACAGGCCGGCCAGCGCCAGCGCCAGGCCGATCAGGCTGGCGAAGTCCACAGTCTCTCCCGCAACGAGGCACGCAGGCGCGCCACGGCTTGCGTGTGCAGCTGCGACACGCGCGATTCGGAGACGCCGAGGACGGCGCCGATTTCCTTCAGGTTCAGCTCTTCCTCGTAATAGAGGCCCATCAGGATCTTCTCGCGCGGCGGCAGGTTGTCGATCGCCTCGATCACGGCCGAGCGGAAGTCGGTGTCGAGCAGCGCGCGCAGCGGGTCGGAGTCGTCGACCGCGTACCGGTCGAGGAAGCTGTCGTTGCCGTCGTCCTCGTGGAAGTCCTCGTAGTAGACCAGCTGGTGGCCGCCGCCTTCGAACAGCATGTCCTGGTAATCCTCGAGCGGCAGGTTGAGCGATTTTGCGACTTCCGATTCGCTCGGCGGGCGGCCCAGGCGTTGCTGCAGCGTGGTCATGGCGGTCTCCACTTTCTTCATGTTCTGGCGGGTGCTGCGCGGCATCCAGTCGTTGGCGCGCAATTCGTCGACCATCGCGCCGCGGATGCGCAGCACGGCATAGGTCTCGAACTGGGCCCCGTGGTTGTCCTCGTAGCGGTTGATGGCGTCGAGCAGGCCCATCATGCCGGCCTGGATCAGGTCGTCGACCTCGACCGAGGGCGGCAGCTTGGCCTTCATCTGGTGCGCCAGGCGCTTGACCAGCGGCTGGTGCTGGGTGAGCAAGTGATTCTTGTCCGCTTTCCCTTTGACGGTATACATGCTTGTGCTTTTTTCTTAAGAGCCGACGCGTACATTGAAACCGGCGTCAAAACCAGCGCCGCCGCCGTGGCGCCCCACTTGGGCCATGCCCGGCAAGGCGAAGCGCCCGGCGAGCCGGCGGAACGCCACCGACGCCCCGGCCAGCGGGAAGGCGTCGACCACGGTGCGCCCGAGGCGGGCCGCGCGGTGCAGGTATTCGTCGGCCGGCACCGAGCCCATGGAACTCAAGGTTACTGCAAGGTAACGACTTGCCGCCGATGCCATATTATCGTAAACCACCTTGGCCTCAGCCTCGGTGGCTCCGGTGACCAGGATGCCGAAAGGACGGCGCCCGAACTCCTGGGCCAGGCGCTTGATCAGCGCATAGGCGTTGGTGATCGAGGTGGCGCTGTTCGAGACCTGCACCACGATTTCGGAATCGGCCAGCATCGGCACGGCGAAGCCGCCTTCGCGGTTCAGTTCGCCGTCGACGATGACGATGCCGCCCTGCCCTTTCACCATGACGTCGAAGGCCTTCGCCAGGCGGCGTTGCTCATCGCTTCCGGTACGCGGCACGACGCCGTCGCGCGCCAGCAGGGCAACCTGGAAACCCTGCGGCGCCTGCTGGACCACCTGGTTCAGCGCGCACTCCTGGCGCGCCACCTGCATCAAACTGACGTGGCGTTCCATCTCCAGGTGGCGGGCGACGCCCAACTCGCGTTGGCAGGCGTCGACGATCATCACCTCGTTGCCGGCCTGGGCCAGCGAGGCGCCCAGGTTGACCAGCATCGCGGCCTTGTCGTCGCTCGGCGTGGCCGAGAGGAACGTCACCACGCGCGGCTTCGGCCCGGCCAGCATCCGGCGCAGGCCTTCGGCCTGGTCGAAGTCGAAACTAGCCAAGGCGCACCCCGCGCAGGCTGCTGTCGCCGGCGACGTTGCCGGTATGCGCCATCACCAGCGGCAGGTCGGCGTCGTCGAACTGGTTGCCGGCGTCGCGGCGGCCGCGGAAGGCGCGGTCGACCAGCATGGCGCGGTCGGCCAGGTGCAGGTCTTCCGGCACGCGCTGGCCGTTCGAGATGTAATGCAGGTTCAGTTTCTGGCGGATCACGACGTCGAGCACGCTGCCGATCGAGGCGGCTTCGTCAAGCTTGGTCATGATGCAGCCGTGCAGGCCGCTGCCCTGGTAGGCGCGCACCACTTCGTTCAGGGTCTCGCCGGTGGCGGTCGCGTTCAGGCACAGCAGGCGCTTCACATCCGCGCCGGCGCCGGCCAGCATCGACACCTGCTCGGTGACCATCTGGTCGCGCTGCGACATGCCGATGGTGTCGATCAGCACGGTGTGCTTGTTCCTGAGCTCTTTCAATGCAATGCGCAGGTCGGCCTCGTCCTTCACCGAGTGCACCATCACGCCCAGGATCTTGCCATAGATGCGCAGCTGCTCGTGGCCGCCGATACGGTAGGCGTCGGTGGTGATCAAAGCGAGCTTCTCGGGACCGTGGCGCATCACGCAGCGCGCCGCCAGCTTGGCGGTGGTGGTGGTCTTGCCGACGCCGGTCGGGCCGACCAGGGCGAACACGCCGCCCTTGTCCAGCAGCGAGTCTTCGTCGGCCATGGTGGTCAGGTTACGGGCCAGCACGGTCTTGATCCAGCGCATCGCCTCGGCGGCGTCCTTGTTGGCCGGCATCTTGTCGATCAGGTAGCGCGACAGCGACGCCGAGAAGCCGGCCGCCAGCATCTCGCGCAGCACGACGGCCTTCTGCGGCTCGCGCTGCTGGGTGCTGCCCCAGGACAGCTCGGCCAGCTGGCTTTCCATCATGCCGCGCATGGCGCGGATCTCGCTCATCATGCCGTTCATCTCGGCGGCGGCCGATTCGCGCGCCTGGGCGACCGCGGCCTGCATCATCTGGGTTATGGCGGCCATGTCGAAGGCTGGCTCGGCGGCCGGCGCAGGCGCGCGGCGCGCGCTGAAGGCGGCTTCGAATTCCGGCTCCA
>DOUW01000039.1 GCA_003520365.1 Massilia sp. | reverse complement strand
AAGTGCGATGAACCATAAAAAAGGGTGGCAGGCCTGTGCAGGCCATGCCACCCCGAGGGCAAAACGCCGTATTACTTCGCGCGACGGCGACGCAGTGCGCCAACGCCCATTGCGCCAGCCAGCAGCAGAGCGATGCTCGACGGCTCAGGAACTTCGGCTGCTTCTGGTGCGGTAACGCCCGGCTCGGCAGCGATCGGCGGGATCACGGCTGGAGCCGGAGCCTGCACGACATTGCCCGGACCAGCGGCGGTGGCCGATGCAGCGACACCGGCGACACCGGTAGCAGCCCAGCCAGTCAGGGTACCCGGGTGAATACGGGCGGTTTGTGCTTGTGCTGCGCCAGCGGTGACGAGCAGGGCGGCAATGACGAGGTGACGTACTGACATGATTGCTCCTTCTTAATGAGAGTGGCTTTAACTGTGATAAATATGTCAACAGCAAGTTCATGCTATCACAACTATAAAAAGGGGCTGTTCCAATTGAATCTAATTCCAAAAGGAAAGAAAACTTCCTACAAGAAGCTTTCCTATTGGAATTTCTTTCTTTTTGGAATGTTCGTTAGCGTACATTCTTAGCCGGCGCAAGACACGTTTGTCAGCACAGCGCCCTGTGCATGCCAACCTGCCCCGCGAAGAACCTAAAAAAAGAGCTTCCGATTGGAAGCTCTTTTCGTAACCTATCTTGTCGAAACGGCTGGCGGCCCCGTTCCGGATGCCGCCAGCACGGATGCTCAGGGCTTGGCCGCCCCCATGTACGGCATCACGCGCGAGGCCATGCGGGTGTCGGTCTTGAGCATGCCGGCCTCGTCGGCCAGGATATGGGCGGCTTCCTGCAGCAGCACGTCCTTGGCATCCTTGGCAGCCTTCTCGGCGGCCAGCTCGGCCGACAGCGCGCGCTCGTCCGCCTGCAGGCCGTCGTCCTGCTGCGGGCTGTTGCGCGAGACAACCACGGTCTTGACCGGCTTGGTCGGAGTCGGCACCTTGCTGCGCGCTTCCTTGCCGCCCGGCGCTGCCGCCGGCTCGTCACCGTTGGTGTCCTTGCCGCCGGCCAGGCGCGCCTCGCGCGCCTTGGCGCGGGCGTCCTGGGCGTCGCGCTCCTTGCGGCGCACCGTCTCGTTCAGCGAGATCGCGTTTTCCTTGCGAATGCGCATGACCTCGGCGATGTCCTCGCGCAGGTCGATGAAGTCCTTGTCCTTGGCGATGCGGGCTTCGTGGCGCTTCTGCAGCGGATCGACCAGTTCCTTCAGGTTACCCAGCGGGACGTAGGTGGCCGGCTTGATCGCGACCCAGGGCAGCGCATTGCTGAACGAGGACTCGCCGAAATTGTCGGCATCCGACAGCACCGGCAGCTTGATGTCGGGCGTGACGCCGCGCAGTTGGGTGGTGCCGCCATTGATGCGGAAGAACTGGGCGATCGTCATCTTCAGCTCGCCATAGCGCACCTTCTCGGACTGCGAGAAGCGGTCCAGGTCGAGCAGGGTCTGCACCGTGCCCTTGCCGAAGCTCGGTTCGCCGATCACGAGGCCGCGGCCGTAATCCTGGATCGCGGCGGCGAAGATCTCGGAAGCCGAGGCCGAGCCGCGGTTGATCAGGACGCCCATCGGGCCGTCCCAGGCCAGGCCCGCCTTGGTATCGGACTCGACCTCGACACGGCCTTCCGCGGTGCGCTGCTGCACCACCGGGCCCTTGTCGATGAACAGGCCGGTCAGCTCGACCGCCTCGATCAGCGAGCCGCCGCCGTTGTTGCGCAGGTCGATCAGGACGTTGTCGACGCGGTCCTTCTTCAGTTCGCCCAGGATGCGCTCGACGTCGCGGGTGGCGCTCTTGAAGTCCTTGTCGCCCTTGCGGCGCGCCTCGAAGTCCTGGTAGAAGGTCGGCAGCGAGATCACGCCGATGCGGCGCGTGACGCCGTTGTCCTTGACCTCGATGATCGATTTCTTGGCGGCCTGCTCTTCCATGCTGATCTTCTTGCGCACCATCGAGACGGTGACGTGCTTGGCGTCGACGCCGCCGTCGCCCGGAATCACGTCCAGGCGCACGGTCGAACCCTTCTCGCCGCGGATCAGTTGCACCACGTCGTCGATACGCCAGCCGAGCACGTCGGTGAACGGGCCGTTGCCCTGTGCCACGCCGACCACGCGGTCGCCAACCTTCAGCTTGCCCGACTTGTCGGCCGGGCTGCCCGGCACGATCTCGCGGATGACGGTGTAGTCGTCACGGGTCTGCAGCACGGCGCCGATGCCTTCCAGCGACAGGCGCATGGCGATGTCGAAGTTGTCGGCCGAGCGCGGACCGAGGTAGTTGGTGTGCGGCTCGATCGCGGTGGCGTACGCGTTCATGAACATCTGGAACACGTCTTCGTTGTTCAGCTTCTGCAGGCGCGCGATGTAGCCCGCGTAGCGCTTGTCGAGCGTTTCGCGGATCGCCTTCTCGTCCTTGCCCGCCAGCTTCAGGCGCAGCCAGTCGTTCTTCACGCGCTTGCGCCAGAGGTCGCGCACTTCGTCCTCGTTCTTGGCCCAGGGCGCCTTTTCGCGGTCCAGCTGCAGGGTCTCGTCGACGGTGAAGTCGAACTTGGTCTTGAGCAGGTTGCGCGCATACGCCATGCGGTCGCTGAAGCGCTGCTGGTAGAGGTTGTAGATCTGGAACGGCACCGTCAGGTCTTCGTTGTTGATCGCGTCATCGAACTTGGTGCGCATCGGCGCGAAGCGGTCGAGGTCGGCCTGGGTGAAGTACAGCTTTTCGCTGTCGAGCGACTCGAAGTAGTTGTCGAAGATCTTCTCCGACATCGCGTCGTCCAGCGGCATCGCCTTGTAGTGGTAGCGTGCCAGCACGCGCGAGGCCCACAGCGCGGCCTGGGTCTGGGCCGCGACCGGCTTCATCTGGGTGGAGGCGACTTTCTCGGGCTGTGCGGTCACCGCATGCGTGGACATGGCGAAAGCCAGCGCAATCATCAACATCTGCTTCTTCATTTATGCGTTCTCCGAACGTGTACTGTGGTGTCTGCCGCGACGCACGCGGGTACTGCCGGTATCCGGGCCGTGCAGACCATTCTACAGGATAGCGCAAAGATGCAGAGCCGGGTGAGGACAGGCACAGCATGTTTAAGGTTGGCTTAAGCGGTGGTGGTCAGCTTGTCCAATGCGAGGACGACAAGCTCAGATCCTGAACATTCCCGCCTGCCAGCCGTACGCGCCGCCGCCCAGCGCCAGCACCAGCAGCCAGGGCCAGGAGCGCAGCGCCAGCCGCCAGTCCACCGGCGACGGCCAGAACGAGAGGAACTGCGGCGCCAGGAACGGCGCCAGCAGCAGGTCGAGCGGTTCGAAGTGCCATCCCGGCCGGGTGCGCCAGGCGGCCACCGTCAACGGCACCAGCAGCACCAGCAGCGGCGCCAGCGCGGCCGGGGCCGCGTTGTACCAGCGCAGGTTGGCGAAGGTGACCGAGCCGAGTTCCCAGACGCGGCCCTTGCGGCGCGGGATCAGGTTCAGGCCGACCGGCTCGGCGTTCGTCAGCAGGCCGACGCCGAAGTGGGCCAGTTCATGGCACAGGGTACCGGCTGCGGTCAGCACGAAAAAGCCCGGATGGGCGCTGGAGAGCATCCAGAACAGGAAGGCCAGCGCCAGCGAAGGCAGCAGGTAGAGCAGGATGTCGCCCAGGCTGCACAGGAAGGCCGGCGCGACCGCGGCGCAGGCGGGCAGCAGGCTCATGGGGAGTGTCTTCTCAGCCGGCGTAGAAGCAGCGGCCGCAAGCCTGGCGGTAGCTTTCGTTGCCGCCGATGCTGACCTGCTCGCCTTCCTTGATGCGGCGCCCGGCTTCGTCGACGCGGATGTTCATCGTCGCCTTCTTGCCGCAGGTGCAGATGTTCTTGATTTCCTCGATGTCGTCGGCCAGCGCCAGCAGGTAGGCCGAGCCCGGGAAAGGCGCGCCGCGGAAATCGCTGCGCAGTCCGTAGCAGATCACCGGCACGCCGCGCACCTGCGCCAGCTGGTGCAGCTGCTGGACCTGGGCGGTGCTGAGGAACTGGGCTTCGTCGACCAGCACGCAGCCCACGCTGGGCGCTTCGGCAAGGAAGTCGGTGTTCTTGTCGAACACGTCGACCTGGCGCTGCGGCCCCAGGCGCGAGGTGATCAGGCCGACGCCGTAGCGGTCGTCGATGGCGGCGGTGTAGAGCGCGACCTGCTGGCCCTGCTCTTCATAGTTGTGAGCCACCTGCAGCAGCGCCGTCGATTTGCCGGCGTTCATCGCCGAATACCTGAAATAGAGTTTTGCCACAGCCCTGCCTGCATGCCCGGATTTGGAAGTGGCGGCAATTATAGCAAGCGGGCATGTGGCGGCGCCAGCGGTCCTGCGCGAAGAAGCGCTTGCGCCGCGGCCTGTCAATCGTCCATGGACGCGGCGCTCAGCTGCGGCGCCGGCGCATCCAGCCGACTGCCCCCAGGCCAAGCATCAGCATCGCGTAGGTTTCCGGTTCGGGGATGGGCATGGCCAGGGTCAGGTCGTTGGCGGTGGCCCAGTATTCGCCGCCTGAAATCATGCTGACCGAGGCAAGCGGCGAATTCGACACGAAACCGACGAAGCTGGTGGTGGTCGCGCCGGTCAGGGTGTAGTCGAGGGTCGTGCCGTCCATGGCCGTGAACTGCAGGGTCCCGCTCGGGTAGAAGGCGCCGTTGATGTCGGAGCCGAAGAAGTACCCGCCGAACCCGACGATGCCCGGCGCAAAGTTCGAGAAGGTGACGGCTTCGTTGTCGACGTTCGGCGTCAGCCAGCCGTCGCCGCCGCTGCCTGCGCCGTAGAGCCCGCTCTCTGCCGTCGCCGTGTAGCCGTAGCTGCCGGCGCTGCGTGCGAACGGGCTCTCGTAAAGCTGGACGGTCAGGTCGTCGTAGGTGTCGACCCCATAGCCGCCAACGGCAGCCAGGAAGGCGGCGCGGTCGGTATAGACGTCGATTTGCGCCTGGGCGCCCGATGCCACGCACAGCAATGCGGCCGCGGCGAGGCTTTTCAGGGGAAAGGGGTGGCGTTTCATGGTTGCGCTCCTTGCAAAGGGATGAGAGGGTCGGCGCTCTGCCGCGGCCAGTACAACCCATCCCCGCAAATGTAGCAATCCAAATAATGTTGTTATCTTGACAGTTTGATACTGCTCAGTTGTGCGGCAGGTTGCGCCGCCGAGGCCGAGTTAGACCTCAACTCTGCTGCGCATTAGCGACAATTCGCGCCGGATTGCCGGCTACCGTCGCGCCAGCCGGCACATCGCGGGTCACCACGCTGCCCGCGCCGACGATCGCATCGTCACCGATGCTAACGCCGGGCAAGATGATGGCGCCGCCGCCGATCCAGACATTGGCGCCGATCATCACCGGCTTGCCGCTTTCGATGCCGCTGCGGCGCAATTGCGGATCGCGCGGGTGGTCGGCGGCATAGATCTGCACCGCCGGGCCGATGCGGGTGTCGTCGCCGATGGTGACGCGCGCGGTATCGAGGATCACGCAGTTGAAGTTGATGAAGACCCGGGCGCCGAGGTGGATCTG
This sequence comes from Massilia sp., assembly GCA_003520365.1. GTDB lineage: Bacteria > Pseudomonadota > Gammaproteobacteria > Burkholderiales > Burkholderiaceae_D > Telluria > Telluria haematophila. The sequence continues at coordinate 2,451 of DOUW01000039.1, read as the reverse complement.
GAAGCCGTAGTCGCAGTAGAACGGTGGACGCAGGATGACGCCCTCGCCCACCGCGCCCAGGCGCTCGCCGAGCAGGTCCTGCCATTCGCCGGGCCTGCCGAGGGCCGCGTTGTAACGCGCCAGCCAGGCCGCGCAGGCCGACAGCTCGGCCAGCAACTCGGGCGCATCGGGGTGATACGGCTCCCCGGCCAGCATCTTGTCTTTCTCGCTGCGCACCATCGCGGCTCCTTTCCCGTCTCTCTTTCCCTTATTCGCCCGGCCTGTACTTGCGCTCCAGGGCTTTCTCGATGTCTTCCTTGTAGAACAGCACGTCCTTGAACTCGCCGCGGCTGTACATCGCGGCCTGGTCGGCGAAATGCGGGGACGCCGGGTTGCCGCTCTGGCCGCCGGCCAGGATACTCTTGGCGCGCACTTTCGGGCCGAACTCGACGGCAGCGACGAAGCTGTTGCCGCGGTCGCCGTAGATGCGCTTGGTCTTTTGCTTGGCCACCATGCCGAACGAGGCCAGCGAGCCCCAGTGCGCCGAGGTGAAGGCTACCGGATAGCTCGGCTTGCTGTCGTCGTACTGCTGGTCGACGTCGCCGCTGATGCGCTGGAAGCGGTTGATTTCGCCCCAGGGCGTCTGCCAGCTGCCGAAGTCCCGCGTCAACTTGTCCGAGGCGCGCTGCAGCGCGGCCAGCCGTTCCTCGGGCGCCAGGCTGGTCGTGATGTAGTCGACCGAGGGCACCCCGGCCGCACGCGCTTTCGGCGCGGCTTGGGCGACCATTTCCTGGCCCCAGTACACGGCCAGCGAGGTCGGCACCGAGTTCGTCGCGAAGCGCAGGTCCCAGCCGCGCAGCGCCGCGACCTGGGCGGAAAGCTGGGCCTTGCGCGCATCGCTGGCCGGCAAGGCATCGTAGTCCTTCGCCAATTGCGGCACCAGCGGCTCGAAAGCGGTCAGGTAACTGTCGTAGGAAGCCGCGATCAGGCTGTCGATGGTGAAATCCTTCGCCCCCTTCAGCACGCGCTCGGCATGCACGCCACGCGCGTTTTCCGGCAGCGACCACATGTAGTCGGGATAGTCCTTGCGCTTGGGACTGTCCGCGCCCGCGGCGCTGAACGGCCAGTTGTTCGTGTTCGAGATATAGCCGCTGGCCGGGTTGAACAGCGTGATCGTGTCCTCGATCTCGTGCAGGCCCTGCCATTCGGTGGCCGGGTTGCTGCCGTCGACCGGCTTGTTCCAGTCGAAACGCGGATCGCGCTTCGGAATGAAATTGCCGTGGAAATAAGCGATGTTGCCGTCGGCGTCGGCGTACACGGTATTGTTCGAGGAATTCGTACGCAGCTGCATCGCCTCGTAGAATGCGCGGTAGTTCTTCGCCTTGGTGCGGGTATAGGACTGGGTCAGCGCCTTGACCGGCTCGTCCATCATCTTCACCGCCACCCATTTGCCGTCCTCGCTGCGCACGATCGGGCCGTGGTGGCTGAACCAGGCGGTGACGCTGCGGCTGGCCATCCTGCCGTCGGCGGTCTTGTAAGGCAGCGTGATCGGCACGGCGCGCAGCGCCCGCTCCTCCTTGCCGTACTTGTAGAAGAACTTGCCGCCGCGTTCGACCACGGTTTCCAGGTATTCGTCGATGACGTCGCCGCCGCCCGAGGTATGCATCCAGCCGGCCCGCTCGTTGAAGCCCTGGTAGATGAAGAACTGGCCCCAGGTCACGGCGCCATAGGCGTTCAGGCCCGCTTCGCTGACCATGTGGATCTCGGGCCGGAAGTAGAACGACGTATGCGGGTTGATCATCAGGAGCGGATGCCCTGCCCTGGTCAGCTTCGGCGCGATGGCGAAGCCGTTCGAGCCGCGCGGCTCGGCGTCGAGCAGGTTGCGGTTGTCGGCCACGCGGTCGGCCACGCGGTCGGCGGATGCGGCTTGCGGGCGTTTGCCGTAGAAGGCTTCGAGCTCCTTCAGGTCGATCGACTCGATGTCGCCGCCGATGCTGCCTTCGCTGAAGGACAGCGCCATCCAGGGCTCGAAGCGCGTGATCAGCTTCGGCTTCACTTCCGGATGCGTATGCAGGTAGAAGTTCAGGCCATCGGCGAAGGCCACCATCAATTCCTTCAGCCAGGCCGGGCTCGCCGCATACTTGGCCTGCATGTCGCTTGGGCTGAGATACAGCTTCATGCGCAGGTCGCGCCAGATCTCCTTCTCGCCTTCGACCTCGGCCAGGCGCCCCATCGCGTTGATGTAGTTCAGTTCGACGCGGTTGAAGTCGTCCTCGGCCTGGGCATAGATCATCCCGAACACCGCATCGGCATCGCTCTTGCCGAACACGTGGGGAATGCCCCACTTGTCGCGCATGATCGTCACGCGTTGCGCGGTCTGCTGCCAGCGCGCAAGCTCAGGGGCTGCCTTGGCCACGGCTGGCGCGCCAGTCGCCGCCACGGCAGTTGGGCCGGCGGCCACGAAGGCGGCGC
>DOUW01000037.1:10246-19218 GCA_003520365.1 Massilia sp. | reverse complement strand
CAGCTCGACGTTGGTCAGGCCCATTTCCTCGCGCACGCGCTTCATGGCCAGGCATTCCATCTCGAAGGATTCGGCGAAGTCCTCGGCCAGGTAGCGCGCGGCGCCGCGGAAGCCCAGCATCGGGTTTTCCTCGTCCGGCTCGTAGCGCGAACCGCCGATCAGCTTCTTGTACTCGTTCGACTTGAAGTCGGACAGGCGTACGATGACCGGCTTCGGCCAGAAGGCGGCGGCAATGGTGGCCACGCCTTCGGCCAGCTTGTCGACATAGAACGCCTTCGGCGAGGCATGGCCGCGCGCGACCGACTCGACCGCCTTCTTCAGGTCGGCATCGATGTTCGGGTACTCGAGGATGGCCTTCGGGTGCACGCCGATGTTGTTGTTGATGATGAACTCGAGGCGGGCGAGNNTCGAGGCGGGCCAGGCCGACGCCGCCGTTCGGCACCGACTGGAAGTCGAAGGCCAGCTGCGGGTTGCCGACGTTGAGCATGATCTTGGTCTTGAGCGGCGGCAGTTCGCCGCGCGAGACTTCGGTCACTTCCGTTTCCAGCAGGCCGTCGTAGATCTTGCCCTCGTCGCCTTCGGCGCAGGAGACGGTCACAAAAGTGCCGTCCTTCAGCACCTCGGTGGCGTCGCCGCAGCCGACGACCGCCGGCACGCCCAGTTCACGGGCGATGATGGCCGCGTGGCAGGTGCGGCCGCCGCGGTTGGTGACGATGGCCGAGGCGCGCTTCATGACCGGTTCCCAGTTCGGGTCGGTCATGTCGGCCACCAGCACGTCGCCCGGCTGCACGCGTTCCATCTCCGACGGGTCGGTGATCACGCGCACCGGGCCGGCGCCGATCTTCTGGCCGATCGCGCGGCCCGAGGTCAACACGGTGCCGGTGCCCTTCAGCGAGAAACGCTGCTGGGCGTCGGTCGCCTTCTGCTGGGATTTCACGGTTTCCGGACGCGCCTGCAGGATGTAGAGCTTGCCGTCGCGGCCGTCCTTGCCCCACTCGATGTCCATCGGACGGCCGTAGTGGTTTTCGATGATGACGGCGTACTTCGCCAGCTCGACCACTTCCGCGTCGGTCAGCGAGTAGCGGTTGCGCAGCTCGATCGGCACATCGACGGTGCGCACCGACCGGCCGGCTTTCGCCTCCTCGGTGAATTCCATCTTGATCAGTTTCGAGCCGATGTTGCGGCGGATGACGGGCGACTTGCCCTGCTCGAGCATCGGCTTGTGGACGTAGAACTCGTCCGGGTTGACCGCGCCCCGCACCCCGGTCTCGCCCCGGCCGTAGCTGGNNGTCCGGGTTGACCGCGCCCTGCACCACGGTCTCGCCCAGGCCGTAGCTGGAGGTGATGAAGACCACGTCCTTGAAGCCCGATTCGGTGTCGATGGTGAACATGACGCCGGCCGCGCCGGTGTCGGAGCGGACCATGCGCTGCACGCCGGCCGACAGCGCGACCTCGGCGTGGGTGAAGCCTTTATGGACGCGGTAGGAAATCGCGCGGTCGTTGTAGAGCGAAGCGAAGACGTGCTTCATCGCTTCCAGGATGTTGTCGATGCCGACCACGTTCAGGAAGGTCTCCTGCTGGCCTGCGAAGGAGGCGTCCGGCAAGTCTTCGGCGGTGGCCGAGGAGCGCACGGCGAAGGACATTTCCGTTTCCGAGTCGGCGACCAGGCGCTCGTAGTAGGAACGGATTTCCTGTTCCAGGCGCGGCTGGAACGGGGTGTCGACGATCCACTGGCGGATTTCCTGGCCGGCGGCGGCGAGCGAGCGCACGTCGTCGATGTCCAGGCCTTCCAGGCGGGTCGCGATGCGGTCGGCAAGCGACGGGCCACCGTCGATCGAATGGCCGAGGAAGTCACGGAAGGCCTGGGCCGTGGTGGCAAAGCCGGTCGGCACGCGCACGCCGGCTTCGGCGAGCTGGCTGATCATTTCGCCGAGCGAGGCGTTCTTGCCGCCGACCGATTCGACATCGGTCATGCGCAGGTTCTCGAACGAGGCAACGTAAACACCATTGCCCTGTTCGGGTTCCTTCAATGATGCTGCTTGAGACAGGTTAGTCATGGTAAAACACCCTTACTTGATGATAGAAATCTGTCGGGCAGGCGCTGGGCAGAGGGCGCGTGTTTTCTTGTTATTCTGGGCGCCGTGCAGCACAATGCAAAACCGTTGCAGAGCATTTTACCGCGTGCGACCCCGATTCACAGCGCACAATCCTGCATTCTTGTCAGCATTTACGAAAAAAACCATCATGACCGCAGAGAGCCGCCCCCCTCTTCCCGCCCCGACGCGCACCGTGTTTTTCGTGTCCGACGGCACCGGCATCACCGCCGAAACCTTCGGCCACGCGGTGCTGAGCCAGTTCGAAATGCGCTTCCGCCAGGTCCGCATTCCCTTCATCGACACGCTCGACAAGGCGCGCGACGCGGCGCGGCGCATCAATGAAGTGTATGCGCTCGACAACCAGCGCCCGATCGTGTTCTCGACCCTGGTGAAGCACGACCTGTCGGGCGTGATCCGGGCCTCGAACGGCATGCACATGGATTTGTTCCAGACCTTCGTGGCGCCGCTGGAAATGGAACTCGGCGTCAAGTCGACGCACACTATCGGCCGCATCCACAACGTCGTGGATTCCGAGGAATACAAGAACCGCATCGAGGCCATCAATTTCTCGCTGGCCCACGACGACGGCCAGTCGCACAAGAACCTGGCCGAGGCCGACGTCATCCTGGTCGGCGTCTCGCGTTCGGGCAAGACCCCGACCTCGCTGTATCTTGCGATGCAGTACGGGATCAAGGCCGCCAATTACCCGCTGATTCCCGACGACTTCGAGCGCGGCAAGCTGCCCTCCTCGCTGCCGCCGTTCAAGCACAAGCTGTTCGGCCTGACCATCACGCCCGAACGCCTGACCGAGATCCGCAACGAGCGCCGCGCCGGCAGTAAATACGCCTCGATCGAGAATTGCCGCTACGAAGTCAACGAAGCGGAACAGCTGATGAAACGCGAGGGCATCCGCTGGCTGTCCTCGACCACCAAGTCGATCGAGGAGATCGCGACCACGATCCTGCAGGAGATCAAGCCGGACCGGCGCGAGTATTGACGGGCACTCGGCCCCTGCTCCCGGGCTATCCCATGGGAGCGGCGCTGCGCTCCAGCAGCACATCGATCGACTTCGCCGCCGGCACCTTGCTCTCCTTCGCATGGTGCCACAGCGGAATCAAGGGATTGAGCTCCGGGTAATAGCCGGCCACGCAGCCCTGCGGCAGATCGTAGGGCACCACCGCCAGGCCATCGACGCGGCGCGCGACGCCATCCTCGGCCGCGCAGCGCAGCGCCACCAGGTCGCCCTGGGCCAGCCCGTGGCGCGCCATGTCGGATGCTGCCATGAACAGCACCATGCGGCTGCCGAACACGCCGCGGAAGCGGTCGTCGAGGTGATAGATCGTCGTGTTGAACTGGCCGTCGCTGCGGATCGTGAATAGACGCAGCTCGGGCGGCGCGGCGTCCATCGCCGGGTCGCCCTGCAGTTGCTCGGGCACGGTGAACTGGGCGCGCCCGCTCTCGGTCTCGAACACCCGGTGCGCGGCGCCGACCGGCTTGCGAAAGCCGCCCGGCGTCCACATGCGCGCATTGAAATCCTTGAAGACATCCGGCCAGGTTTCCTCGATGGCGTCGCGCACGCGGCCATAGTCGGCGACCCAGGCGTCCCAGTCGACCTTCGGGTTCGGGTCCAGCGTGGCCTTGGCGATGCCGGCGACGATGGCCGGCTCCGACAGCAGCGTGCTTGCCACCGGCTCGGTCATGCCGCGCGAGCCGTGCATGCAGGCGGTGCTGTCCTCGACCGTCACGTCCTGCGGGCCGGCGGCCTGGCGGTCGATCTCGATGCGGCCCAGGCAAGGCAGGACATACGACGCCTTGCCGTGGATGACGTGGTTGCGATTGAGCTTGGTCGACACCTGCACGGTCAGCGGCAGTTCGCGCCAGGCCGCTTCCATCAGCACGGTCTCGGGCACGGCGCGCACGAAGTTCCCGCCCAGGCCGACGAAGGCCTGGACCTTGCGCGCCAGGATCGCCTCGCAGGCTTCGACCGTGTTCATGCCGGTCTTGCGCGGCGGCTCGAAGCCGTACTGCTCCTTCAGCTTGTCGAGCGGCGCCAGCTCCGGCTTTTCGGTGATGCCGACGGTGCGCTGGCCCTGCACGTTCGAATGCCCGCGTACCGGGCAGATGCCGGCGCCGGGCTTGCCGATGTTGCCGCGCATGAGCAGCAAATTGACCAGCATCGCCACGTTCTGCACGCCATTCTCGTGCTGGGTCAGCCCCATGCCGTACACGCCCAGCACCGCGCTCGAGCGCGCATAGACCTGGGCCGCGCTTTCCAGCGCCGCGCGCGCCAGGCCCGATTCGCGCTCGATCGCCGTCCACTCGCAGCGGCGCAAGGCGTCCTCGAACTGCGCGAAGCCATGCGTGTGCTCGGCGATGAACTCGACGTCGAGCACGCGCTGTTCGCCGCCTGCGAGCGCCGCGTCGTCCAGCGCCAGCAGCGCCTTGCAGATGCCCATGATGGCGGCGGTGTCGCCGCCGGGACGCACCTGGTGGTACTGGGTGCTGATCGTGGTCTCGTGCCCGGTCAGCATCTCGAGCGGCGACTGCGGATTGGTGAAGGCGACCAGGCCGCGCTCGCGCAAGGGATTGAAGGTGACGATCGGCACGCCGCGCCGGCGCGCATCCTTCAGCTGGTGCAGCATGCGCGGGCTGTTCACGCCGACGTTCTGGCCGAAGAAGAGGATGCAGTCGGTCTGCTCGAAATCCTGGAGCACCACGGTGCCGACGCCGACGCCGAGGGTCTTCTGCAGCGCGACCGAGGTGCTCTCGTGGCACATGTTCGAGCTGTCCGGCAGGTTGTTGTTGCCGTACATGCGGGCCAGCAGCTGGTACATGTAGGAGGTCTCGAGCGAAGCGCGGCCGGAGGCGTAGAACACCACCTGTTCGCGCTCGAACCCGCGCAGCGCCGCGCCGATCTCGGCAAAGGCCGTGTCCCAGCTCACCTCGCGGTAGCGGTCGCTCGCCGGGTCCCAGCGCAGCGGCACCGTCAGGCGGCCCTGCTCTTCCAGTGCATGGTCGGACCAGGCTTCCAGTTCGGTCACCGTGTGGCGCTCGAAGAAGTCGGCGCCGATCGCCTTGCTCGTGGTTTCCCAGGCGGTCGCCTTGGCGCCGCTTTCGCAGAACTCGAATGGATGGGGGTTGGCCGGCTTGGCCCAGGCGCAGCTGACGCAGGCGAAACCGTCGGGCTTGTTCTGCTTCATCAGCAGGGCGCTGTCCTTGAGCACGACGCGCTGGTCGAGCAGGACCTTGCTCACTTCGGCCACCGAGGCCCAGCCGCCCGCCGGCATGGTGGGTTTCTCGATCCGCAGTTCCTTCGTTTCGTCGCTCATGACGGTCTCCCTTGCAATGGAGCATGTACCGTAAACGCCACTTGCGTCCCGTTCTGTACGCCGCCGCACCGAGGCGGGCGATTTGGCGGAAGGCCGGGCGGACGATAGCGGTTCAAGCCAGGCGCGCCGGCGCCGCGCACTTGGCTTTATACTGCCCGGCTATGCGCATACAGCTTTTCTCGGACCTTCACCTCGAACGTTACCCGGCCTTCCAGCCCCTGATCGCTCCCGACACCGACGTCGTGGTGCTGGCCGGCGACATCGGCTCCTACCAGCCGGGCTCGCGCCTGGACGGCATGGATTTCGGCCTGGGACGTTTTTCTCCCCTGCGTCCCGGCGCCAGCCCGGCGCGCGTCCTGTTCGTTCCCGGCAACCACGAATACGACGGCCTCGAGTTCGACGCGACCAACGCCCGCCTGCGCGCGCTCTGCGCCGAACTCGGCATCGAGTGGCTGGACCGCGAGACCATCGTTATCGATGGGGTACGCTTCATCGGCACCACGCTGTGGAGCGACTTCGACGCCCTGGCCTGCCGCGAGACCGATCTGACGCGCCAGCTGCAACTGCGCGGCAAGGCCTTCCGCGCGGCCAATTACTATCTGAGCAAGAACACGACGCTGCGCGACGGCGTCCCGATGCTGGCCGAGGACATGCGCACGCTCTCGCTCGACTGCCAGGCCTGGCTGCGCGCGGCGCTGGCTGTCCCCTTCGACGGCACGACGGTCGCCGTCACCCATTTCGCCCCCAGCCTGCAAAGCGCCGACCCGCGCTACGGCCTGGCCGCCGGCACCGCGGGCTTCTGCAATGCGATGGAGGCCCTGTTCCCCTTGGCCGACGTCTGGATGCACGGCCACCTGCACTGCATGAACGACTACACCGTCAGCGGCGTCGAGAACGGCCGGCCCTGGTCCTGCCGCGTGGTCGCCAATCCGCTCGGCTACCTGAGCAAGGGGGAGCAGGAAGGCTTCCGGCCGGAGCTGGTCATCGAACTCTAGCCGGCCAAATGTTTCCCTGAGTCTTCAGTGCACTGAAAAATCGCCGATCGTCCTAGAATCGTCCTTTGTCGTTTCAGGAGGAACCATGTCGAAAAAGGATGTACCGGGAATCGGGGAATACGGCGGCCCGGCCGGTGGCTGGGGCGCCTTGCAGGCGGTCGCCAAGGCGCTGCGCGGCGAGATGTCGACGCGGCGCACGACCATCCTGATGCAGGTGAACCAGCCCGAGGGCTTCGATTGCCCCGGCTGCGCCTGGCCCGATCCGCGCGAGGGCTCGTCCTTCGAGTTCTGCGAGAACGGCGCCAAGGCCGTGTCCTGGGAAGCGACCAACAAGCGCGTCACGCCCGAGTTCTTCGCGAAGCACAGCGTCAGCGAACTGTGGGGGCGCGACGATTTCCAGCTCGAATGGGAAGGCCGCCTGACCCACCCGATGGCCTACAACCCGGACACCGACCACTACGAGCCGGTGTCCTGGGACGAAGCCTTCCGCCGCATCGGCGCCGGGCTGCGCGCCCTGCCCGACCCGAACATGGCCGAGTTCTATGCTTCCGGACGCGCGTCGAACGAAGCGGCCTTCCTCTACCAGCTGTTCGTGCGCGAATACGGCACCAACAACTTCCCCGACTGCTCGAACATGTGCCACGAGGCGACCAGCGTCGGCCTGCCGCAGGCGATCGGGGTCGGCAAGGGCACCGTCACGCTGGAAGACTTCGACCACTGCGACGCCATCTTCTCGTTCGGCCACAATCCGGGCACGAACCACCCGCGCATGCTGGGCACGCTGCGCGCCGCCTCGCTGCGCGGCGCGCCGATCGTAGTCTTCAATCCGCTCAAGGAACGCAGCCTGGAGCGCTTCAAGTCGCCCCAGCATGCGCTCGAGATGACGGTCGGGAAGGCGGTGCCGATCGCGTCCCACTATTACCAGTTGAAGATCGGCGGCGACGCCGCGGCGCTCAAAGGCATGATGAAGGCCCTGCTGGCGATGGACGCCGCGCTGCGCGCGGGAGGAGCAGGCGGCCTGCTCGACCGCGACTTCATCGACGAACACACCCTCGGCTTCGCGGAACTGGTGGCCGACCTCGACGCCACCTCGTGGGAAGAGATCGAGCAGGTCGCCGGCCTGTCGCGCGCCAGCCTCGAGGAAGCGGCCGGCATCTATGCGAAGGCGAAACGCGTCATCGTCTGCTACGGCATGGGCATCACCCAGCACCGACACGGCACCGGCAACGTCCAGCAGTTGATGAACCTGCTGCTCCTGCGCGGGAATATCGGGCGCGAGGGCGCCGGCATCTGCCCGCTGCGCGGCCATTCGAACGTCCAGGGCGACCGCACGGTCGGCATCACCGAGATCCCGAGCCAGGGTTTCCTCAATGCGCTCGAGCGGGTGTTCGGCATCAAGGCCCCGCGCGACAAGGGCCATGGCGCGGTCGAGGCCATCGAGGCCATGCACGCGGGCAGCGCCAGGGCGCTGGTCTGCCTCGGCGGCAACCTGCCGCTGGCGATGCCCGACCCGCAGGTCTGCTTCGAGGCGATGCGCAGGCTGGATCTGTCGGTGCACATCGCCACAAAACTGAACCGCTCGCACCTGATGGTCTGCAAGAGCACCTTGCTGCTGCCCTGCCTCGGCCGCACCGAGCTCGACGTCCAGGCCGGCGGGCCGCAGTCGGTGACGGTGGAAGACTCGATGTCGATGGTGCACGCTTCGCGCGGCACGCTGCAGCCGGCGTCCCCGCTGTTGAAATCCGAGCCGGCCATCGTCGCCGGGATCGCAAAGGCGACCCTGCCCGACTCGAAGATTGACTGGGATGCCTTCATCGCCGACTACAACCGCATTCGCAACGCGATCGAGGCCGTGTTCCCCGACTTCGACGACTACAACGAACGGGTGCGCGTACCGCGCGGCTTTCGCCTCGACAGCCCGGCCGCGCGCCGCGAATGGCGCACGCCCTCTGGCAAGGCCCACTTCATCGTCTTCGACAGCCAGGACGAGCGTCCGCTGGCGCGGCCGGACGCACGCGACGTGCTGGTGCTGGCCACGGTGCGCAGCCACGACCAGTACAACACCACGATCTACGGAAAGAACGACCGCTACCGCGGCATCACCGGCCGGCGCGACGTGATCTTCGCGAACGCGGCCGACCTGGCCGAGCGTGGCCTCGAGCATGGCGACCTGGTCGACATCGAGGCGGTGGCGGCGCACGACAACGCCAGCGAACCGCGCATCGTGCGCAACTTCGTCGCCGTCGCCTTCGACATCGCGCGCGGCTCGGTCGCCGCCTACTATCCGGAAGCGAACGCCCTGGTCGCGCTGGCCAACTTCGACCGGCGCAGCGGCACGCCGTCGTACAAGTCGGTGCCGGTAGTGCTGCGGCGCGCGGCCGGCGGCGGCAAAGCCAGCCACGTCGACCGCGAGGAGGATGCCGCCGCCTGAGCGGCCTCCTTCAGCCGAATTCAGCTCAGTTGCGCGCGCCGCTCGGCGGAGATGACCTCGGGCTGGCGCACCGGGGTGGCGCTGCCGGGAACGAAGAAGGGATTGTCCTTCCAGCTTCCCG
>DOUW01000037.1:4217-10231 GCA_003520365.1 Massilia sp. | reverse complement strand
CGCCTTGACGATCTTCCCGCCTATCCTGGCCGCCGCCAGCGCGGTCGCCACCGGCGTCGCCGCCACTCTGCGGTAGGCGGTGCGGGTATTGGTCGCAATGTGGGAAGAGCCCAGCGCGGCGTCGAGCTCGGCGGGCGATGCGGCCAGGCAGGCGCGGATCACGCCGACGTAAGGCAACTTCGGATCGCGCGGCGTGTTGCCGATCGGCGTGCGGCAGCAGCGCGCATACCAGCGGTACAAGCCCTTCGGGCTGAGCGACATGCAGGCAAGCTGGTCCAGGCCCTGGCTGAAGCGCACGCCGCTCGGCAGCGCCGCCGCGACCTCGGTGCCACCGGCGCCGTCGAGGAGTGTGATCTCGTTGCCAAGGAAGCGGGCAAAGGCGCGGCAGTCGGTGCAATAGCACTTCGCGCGCGCGGCCACGGCCGCGGTGTCCAGTTCGCCCTGCAGTTTGCCGCAGCGGCAGCGTAATCGAATGTTCATCTTGCCCCCCGAGAGATGGAACCAGTGTGCCATATGCCTGCCGCCCCGGTGGGCACGGGGCGCCCACCCTACGATTCCGCAGGCGCCAGGCGCGGCGCGCGAAGGCGCTCAGAAGAAGTGCCGCCACTCCTCCAGCCAGCCCGGGAAGGCGCCCGCCTCCATCGGATTGGCGATGTGGTAGCCCTGGGCATAGGTGCAGCCCAGGCCCTGCAGGAAGTCCCAGTCCTGGCGCGTTTCGACGCCGACCGCCACCGACATGCGGTCCAGGCTGTGCGCCAGGCCCAGGCAGGAGCGCAGCACGGTGCCGAGCGGGCGCCGCTTCGAGGCGCCGTCGACGAAACTGCGGTCGATCTTCAGTTCCGAGAACGGGATGCGCGCCAGCAGCTGCAGGTTCGAGCGGCCGGTGCCGTAGTCGTCGATCGCCAGGCCGAAGCCCATCATGCGCAGGCGCACCAGGCGCTCGATGAAATGGGGATCGGTGTTCAGCACCGAGGACTCGGGCATCTCGAAGGTGATGTAGTCGGGCAGCACCGTATGGCGGCCGAGGCAGGCCGTGATCTGGCGGATAAAAGCCGGGTGGGCCAGGGTCTCGGGCGCCAGGTTGATCGAGATCGAGATCGGCGTGCCCTGGTCGTGGAACCAGCGGCAGCGTTCGACCGACATCTCGATCATGCTCCAGTCGAGGAAGTCGACGCGGTTGTTCTGTTCGAGCGCATCGATAAAGGCGGCGGGGCTGAGGAGGCCGTGCTCGGGGTGGCGCCAGCGCGCGAACACTTCCAGGCCTTTCACCTGGCCGGTGGCCAGCTCGATCTTCGGCTGGAAGAAGGGTTCGAACTGGCGCTTCTGCAGGCCCAGGCCGATGTCGGAGAAGGAAAAACGCGGCATCTCCCCGCCCGCGCCGGGCGGGGCCGGCGGCAGGTAGTTGTCGATCAGCGGCTTGAGCCTGGCGGCGGTGACCGGCTTGGCGGCGCTGCCGAGCAGGTCGATGCCGTAGACCTGGGCCAGGGTCTCGACCGAGAACAGCAGGTTCGCCGGCTGGGCGCCGGTGACGATCAGCTTGACGTCGGATTCGAGCGTGGCCAGGTTGCGGATCAGCTCCAGGCCGTCCATGCCCGGCAGGTCCAGGTCGATGATCGCGATGTGCACGCGCGGCGTGAAGCCGGCCTGGAAGGTGCGCAAGGCCATGTGGCCGTCGGGCACCTCGGTGATGCGGGTCGCGCCCAGCCGGCCCAGCATCTCGGCCATGGCGGCGCGCTGGCCCTTGTCGGCCTCGGCCACCAGAAAGTGCAAATGCGCGATGTCCATCCCTACTCCACGGCGTGATGTTTAAGTTGATTCCGGGACGAGATTACCCTAGAGGCAGCGCTGCCGTCCATGCCTGGCGCTGGCGCAGCTGCTCGAAAAAGCACACCGCCGCCGCCGCCGCCACGTTCAGCGACTCGACCTGGCCCGCGTGCGGGATCACGACCTGGTGCGAGGCCAGCCCCATCAGCTCGTCGCCGACGCCCTGCCCTTCGTGGCCCAGCAGCCAGCCGACCGGCTGGCGCAGGTCGACCTCGTACAGGCGCTGCTCGGCATACCCGCTCATGGCGAGCACGGCGATCTTCGAGGCCCTGACCAGCGCGGCCAGGTCGACGTTCTCGAAGATCTCGAGCACGAAGTGGGCCCCCATCGCGGCGCGCAGCACCTTGGGCGACCAGCAGAAGGCCGTGCCGGGGCTGCAGAAGACCTGGGTGATGCCGGCCGCGGCGGCGCTCCTGAGGATGGAACCGGCGTTGCCCGGGTCCTGCACGCCGTCGAGCAGCACGGCGGACACCGTCATCGCGGCGGGCGCGGCCGGTTGCGGGGTTTCGACCAGGAACAGGAGGTTGACGCCGTGCTCGACCTGGCTGAGCGCCTTGAACAGCGCATCGGGCAGCGCCGTCACGTGGACGTGCATGCCCTCCAGGCGGGCGACGATGTCGGCCACTTCCGGGTTGTGCAGGGCCTCGTCCGAGACCACGCAATGCGCCGGCGCGCCGCGCAGGTCGAGCCAGGACTGGCACAGGTGCACGCCGTCGAGCAGGGTACGGCCGGCCTTGCGCCGCGCCTGCGAGCTGGTGGCGAGCTTGACCAGGTCCTTGTAGAAGGGATTGTCGCGCGAGGTGATGCTCTTCATGCCGGCGCCGCCTCATGCGCAATGTCGGCGGCGCCGAACAGGTCGACCTGCAGCAAGTTGCGCACCGGCGCGAACGAGCGGCGGTGCACCGGCGACGGGCCATGCAGGCGCAGGCGCTCCAGGTGCAGCGGCGTCGAATAGCCCTTGTGCTGGTCGAAGCAGTATTCCGGGTACTGCGCGTGCAGGCGCACCAGCAGCGCGTCGCGCGCGGTCTTGGCCAGGATCGACGCCGCCGAGATCGCGTGGCACTTGTCGTCGCCTTCGACGATGGCGTGGGCGCGGATGTCCATCGGCGGGCAGCGGTTGCCGTCGATCAGGGCGATGGTCGGCACGGTCCGCAGCGCTTCCACCGCGCGGCGCATCGCCAGCATGGTCGCGTGCAGGATGTTCAGGCTGTCGATCTCTTCGCAGGAGCATTCGGCGATGGCCCAGGCGATCGCGTTCTCCTTGATCTGCGGGGCCAGTTCGTCGCGCCGCGCCTCGGTCAGCTTCTTCGAATCGCGCAGGCCCTCGATCGGGCGCTTCGGGTCGAGGATGACGGCGGCCGCGAACACCGGCCCGGCCAGCGGGCCGCGGCCGGCCTCGTCGACGCCGCAGACGATGTCGAGGTCGGTAAACGGCCGCAGCCTGGGCGGCAGGCCGGGATAGAAATTGATACGCTTCTTGCTCATTTGTCCGATTCTATGACGCGCAGGACTGCCTGCGCGCTCTCCTGCGCGCTGTTGCGCAGCAGGCTGTGATGCATGTCCATGAAACGCCCCGCCAGGCGGTCGCGCAGGGCGGTGTCGTTCAGCTGCTGCCAGACCGCGCCGGCCAGCGCTTCCGGGGTGGCCGCGTGCTGCAGGTATTCCGGCACCAGGAATTCGCGCGCCAGGATGTTCGGCAGCCCGATCCAGGGCAAATAGCCCATGTGGCGCATGATTTCCCAGGACGCCCGCATCACCTTGTACGCGATCACCATCGGCTTCTTGTGCAGGGCCACTTCCAGCGTCGCCGTGCCCGAAGCCACCAGCACGGCGTCGGCGGCGGCGATCGCGGCGTGCGACTGGCCGTCGATGAGCGTCAGCGGCACATCCTGGAGGCCGGCCCTGGCGACGATCTCGTTGAAGTAGGCGCGCTGTTTGTCGCCTGCCATCGGCACCACGAATGTCAGGGCCGGATCGCGTTTTGCAAGCAGGCCGGCCGTGCGGACAAAGGTCTCGGCCAGGTATTTCAGCTCGCCCATGCGGCTGCCCGGCATCACCGTCACCACGCGCGCATCGGCAGCCAGGCCGAGCTTCGCTCGGGCGCCGGCCACGTCCGGGATCATCGGGATGGTCTCCGCCAGCGGATGGCCGATGTAGGTCACCGGCACGCCGGCGTCGCGGTAGATCTGCTCCTCGAAGGGGAAGATCACCAGCATGTGCGAGACCGCGCGCTGGATCTTCTTGATCCGGCCGCCGCGCCAGGCCCAGATCTGCGGGCCGACGAAATGCACGGTCGGGATGCCGCCGGCGCGCAGCTGCTCCTCCAGCCCGAGGTTGAACCCGGGGTAGTCGGCGCCGATGAAGGCGGCCGGCTTTTCTTCCAATAAGCGATCCCGCAGGCGGTTCTGGATGCCCTTGATCTCGCGGTAGCGCGGGATGATCTCGAACAGGCCGCGCACGGTCAGGGTTTCGATGGGCACGTCCGAGACGAGTCCCTGCTCGATCATGCGCGGGCCGCCGATGCCGTGGAAGCGGGCGTTCGGCAGGACCGGGCGCAATCCTGCCATCAGGCGTGCGGCGAGCATGTCGCCGGACACCTCGCCGGCGACCAGGGCTAACGAGATGTCAGCGGACGATGCCACGGGTGATGGTGCCGAGGAAGTCGCGCACCGCCTTGACGTCTGCCGCTGCCTCGGGCGAGGCACCCTCTTCCTGCTCGAGCGCCGCTTTCGCTTCTTCCAGCGTCAGGCCCGAGCGGTACAGGTGCTTGTAGGCGGCGCGGATGCCGTCGATCTGGGCGCGCGTGAATCCGCGGCGCTTCAGGCCTTCGATGTTGACGCCGCGCACGGCCGCCGGGTTACCGGAGACCATGACGAAGGGCGGCACGTCCTGGGTCAGGCTGGTGTACATGCCGATGAAGGCGTGGGCGCCGATCTTGCAGAACTGGTGCACGCCGGCGTAGCCGGAGAGGATGGCGTAGTCGCCCACGTGCACGTGGCCGGCCAGCTGCGCATTGTTCGAGAAGATCGTGTGGCTGCCGACCTGGCAGTCGTGCGCCAGGTGGACGTAGGCCGAGATCCAGTTGTCGTCGCCCAGGCGGGTCACGCCTTCGTCCTGGGCCGTGCCCAGGTTGAAGGTAACGAACTCGCGGACGGTATTGCCGTTGCCGACTTCCAGGCGGGTCGGCTCGCCCTTCCACTTCTTGTCCTGCGGCGCGGCGCCGATCGAGCAGAACTGGAAGAACTTGTTGTCCTCGCCGATCGTCGTGTGGCCTTCGATGACCACGTGCGGCCCGACCACGGTGCGCGCGCCGATGCGCACGTTCGGGCCGATGATCGAATACGGGCCGACCTCGACCGAGCTGTCCAGCTCGGCCTGCGGATCGACGATTGCGGTAGGATGAATCTTGCTCATTACTGCTCCGTTCCTTGCGAACCTTTCATCGTCGCCTCGGCGGCGCCGCGAATGGTGCACATCAGTTCGCCCTCGACGGCGACCTTGCCGTCGACGCTGGCCACTGCCTTGTATTTCCAGATGCCGCGCGCCACGCGCAGGATCTCGACTTCCATCTTCAGCTGGTCGCCCGGCTCGACCGGACGCTTGAAGCGCGCGTTGTCGATGCCGACGAAATAGACCACCGAATTCTCGTCGGGCTTCACGTTCATGGTCATGAACGACAGGATCGCCGCGGTCTGGGCCATCGCCTCGATCATCAGGACGCCCGGCATCACCGGCTTGTGCGGGAAGTGGCCGTTGAAGAATTCCTCGTTGGCGGTGACGTTCTTGATGGCGGTGATGCGCTTGCCCAGCTCGACGTCGAGCACGCGGTCGACCAGCAGCAGCGGATAGCGGTGCGGCAGGTATTCCTTGATGCCGTTGATGTCGAGGGTGATCTTTTCGGTGTTATTCGTCATGTTGTTCGCTAAGCTTTTTGATTGTTTTTTCCAGCGTGCGGATCTTCTCGCGCATGGAGTTGAGGTTGCGTACGATCGCGGCCGACTTCTCCCATTCGGCGTTCTTCGCGAGCGGATAGAAGCCCGTGTACTGGCCCGGCTCGAGCACCGAGCGCGAGACCATCGAGCCCGACGAGATGTGCACGTTGTCGGCGATCTCGAGGTGGCCCAGCACCATGGCGGCGCCGCCGAAGGTGCAGCGGCTGCCGATCCTGGCGCTGCCGGCCACGCCGACGC
>DOUW01000037.1:0-4212 GCA_003520365.1 Massilia sp. | reverse complement strand
ACGCCGTCCTCGATCACGGTGTCGGCCAGGGCGCCGCGGTCGATCGAGGTGTTCGAGCCGATGTCGACGTCGTTGCCGATCACCACGCGTCCGGTCTGCGGGATCTTGATGTAGACCCCGCTTTCCACCGCGAAGCCGAAGCCGTCGCCGCCGATCACCGCGCCCGAATGGACGATGCCGCGCGCGCCGATGATGCACTCGCGGTGGAAGGTGACGTTGGCGAACAGGTGGCTGTCCTCGCCGATCACCGCCCCGCGGCCGACGAAGCAGCCGTGCTCGATCACCGCGCCCGCTTTCACGACGGCGCCGGCTTCGATGGTCACGTGCGGTCCGACGTGGGCGCTGGCGTCGACTTCGGCGCTCGGATCGACCACGGCGCTCGGGTGGATGCCCGGGGCCGGGGCCTGTTCCTCGAGCGACACGAAGTACTGGGCCGCGCGCGCGAAATAGGCGTAGGGGTTGGTGGTGACGATGCGGCTGCCGGCGTAGGTGGCGGCGACCGACGGGTCGTCCAGCGGCGACAGGATCAGGGCCGCGGCCGCGCTTTGCGCCGCCAGGGCGCGCAACTTGCTGTTCGAGAGGAAGCTGATCTGGCTGGCGTCGGCGCTGTCGAGCGGCGCGATCGAGGAGACGACGAGGTCGGGGTTGCCGATCAGCTGGCCGCCGAAGCGTTCGACCAGGTCGCCCAGGCGCACGCCACGGGGGATATTCTTTTGTTCCAAAATCTTACTTGTCCAGCTGTTTCAGGATCTTGTCGGTGATGTCGATGCGGGGGCTCGACCAAGCCGCTTCCTGCAGCACGGCGTCGAGCTTTTCCTGCTCGGCGATCTGTTCGATCAGTTTATAGGCCTTCTGGGCGATGGCGGCGCGCTCCTCGCTCTTGCGCTGAAACAGGTCTTCCTGGAACTCGCGCTGCGTACGCTGCACGTCCTTTTCCATGTCGAACAGTTCGCGCGCGCGGCGGGTGCGCTCGATGTCGGTCAGGCGCGGGGCGTCGGCGTCGAACTTCTCGCTCATCTGCTTGAACTTCGCCACCATCTCCTCGGTCGTCTTCTGGCGCTTGGAGAATTCGGCCTGGATCTTGGCGTCGGCCGCCTTCGCCATCTTCGACTCGGTCATCAGGCGCTCGGTGAACACGAAGCCGATGCGGCTCGGCGCCGTTTGCGCCTGGGCCAGCGGAGCAGCGCACAGGGCTGCCAGCAGCAAGGTCCCGGGCAAGGCATTTAGAGTTTTCAACATGATTCTCCGCGGTGAAAGTGTGACGCTCCAGGGGATGTCAGAATCCCGTCCCCATCTGGAACTGGAAGCGCTCGAGCTGGTCGCCCGGCTTCGCGTTCAGCGGCTTCGCAAACGACAGGCGCAGCGGGCCGACCGGCGAAATCCAGGACAGGCCGATACCTGCCGAATAACGGAATTCCTTCAGGCGGATCGGGTTGTCCTCCTGGAACACCTGGCCGCCGTCGGCGAAGGTGAACCAGCGCAGGCTGCGGTCCTTGCTGCTGCCCGGGAACGGGAACTGCAGCTCGAGGTTGCCGATCACGCGCTTGGAGCCGCCGATGGCGTCGCCATAGACCGGATCGACCACGCCCAGGGTCGAGCTCTCGTAGCCGCGCACCGAACCGATGCCGCCGGCGTAGAAGTTCTTGAAGACCGGGTAGGCGTCCTTGCCGATGCCCTTGCCGTAGTCGAACTCGCCGCGCACGGCCAGCGTCATCCAGCTCGTCAGCGGACGGTACCACTGGTGTTCATAGACGGCGCGGAAGTACTTGGCGTCGCCGAACACGTCGACCTCGAGGTTGGCGCGCTGGTAGCGGCCCTGGCTCGGGGTCAGCGCGCTGTCGCGGCTGTCGCGGCCCCAGGCCACGGTCAGCGGAATCGACACGCTCTTGCCGGTGCCCACGCCATAGTTCAGGTCGTCGGACGGATCGTTCGGGCCGCCGTTCTGGGCCACGAACTGCCGGTACAGGGCCGGGCTGGTGGTGTCGGTGGTCAGCGTCGTGCGCTCCAGGCCGGCGCCGAAGTAGACGGTGTCGGTTTCCGAGAACGGCACGCCGAAGGTCAGGTTGCCGCCGGTCTGGCGCACCGTGTACGAACCGATGTTCGAGAGCGGCGGACGCGTCGTGCGGTAGTAGAGCTGGAAGGCGCGCGAGATGCCGTCGTCGGTGAAGTACGGGTTGGTCTGCGAGAACGCGATCGTCCGGCTGTACTTCGAGGTGTTCAGGTCGAGGCCGACGGTGTTGCCGCTGCCGGCGAAGTTGGCCTGCTGGATCGAGGCGGTGAAGGTGAACTTCTCGGCCTGCGAGAACGAGCCGCCGATCATGAAGTTGCCGGTCGGGCGCTCCTCGACCGTCAGGTTGACGTCGACCTGGTCGGTGGTGCCGGGCGACTCCGGAGTCTCGACCTTCACGTCCTTGAAGTAGCTGAGGCGGTCGACGCGGTCGCGCGAGAGCTTGACCTTGCTGGCGTCGTACCAGGAGCTTTCGAACTGGCGGAACTCGCGGCGGATCACTTCGTCGCGGGTGACGGTGTTGCCGGCGATGTTCATGTGACGCACGTAGGCACGCTTGCCCGGGTCGACCACGAAGGTGAAGGCCACCTGGCGCTTCTCGCGGTCGAGCTGCGGGTCGGCGTTGACGTTGGCGAACGCATAGCCGAAGTTGCCCAGGCGCGCGGAAATCAGCTTGATCGAGGCTTCCTGCTTGGCGCCCGAATAGGTCTCGCCCGGCTGGAGCAGGATCAGCTGGCGCAGCTCTTCCTCGCGGCCGAACATCTCGCCGTCCATCTTGATGCTTGATACGGTGTACTTCTCGCCTTCGGTGATGTTGATGGTGAGGTAGATGTCCTTCTTGTCCGGGGTGATCGCGACCTGGGTCGATTCGACGTTCGCCTCCAGGTAGCCGCGGTCCAGGTAGTAGGACTTGATCGCTTCCAGGTCGCCGGTCAGCTTGGTCTTGGAATACTGGTCGGCCTTCGAGTACCAGGTGAACCAGCCGGACGTCGACAGCTGCAGGATCTCGCGGATCTGCTTGTCCGAGACGACCTTGTTGCCGACGATGTTGATCTGCTTGATGCGCGCGACCTCGCCTTCGTCGACGTTGAACATGACGTTGACGCGGTTGCGTTCGATCGGCGTGACGGTGGTGGTGATCTTCACGCCGTACATGCCGTGCGAGAGGTACTGGCGCTTGAGTTCCTGTTCGGCGCGGTCGACCGCGGACTTGTCGTAGATCTTGGCTTCGCCCACGCCGATCTCGCCCAGGGCCTTGACCAGCATGTCCTTCTCGAATTCCTTGGCGCCGGTGAAGTCGACGTTGTTGATCGCCGGGCGTTCCTCGACCAGCACGATCAGCACGCCGTTTTCTTCTTCAAGGCGGATGTCCTTGAAGAAGCCGGTCGCGTACAGCGCCTTGATGGCGGCAATGCTCTTCTCGTCATCGAAGGTCTCGCCCACGCGCACCGGCAGATAGGTGAACACGGTGCCGGCCTCGGTCCGCTGGATGCCTTCGACCCGGATGTCCTTGACGACGAACGGATTGACGGCGAGCGCAGGACCGGCGCACAGCGCCAGCACGGCCGCGCCGATCAGGCTGCGGCGAATGAACGGCAGGGCAAAACGATCTGGTTGTGAATTCATTGGCTAAATCAACGGGTCAGTCATTGGACAACATACATATTCTTGTTTGCCGGTGCCGCGGAAAGACTAGAGCAGTCTTCCCAGGTCATTGAAGACGGCGAGCGCCATCAGCATGAACAGCAGGCCTACCCCTGCGCGTTGAGCGAATGCCTGGATTCGCTCGGACAGGGGACGCCCGGTCAAAACTTCCAGCGAATAATACAGCAAATGGCCACCATCCAGCACTGGAATTGGTAACAGATTCATTACACCCAGGCTCACGCTGACCACCGCGATAAAGCCCAAAAACGTCGCAAGGCCCATGCGCGCTGTCTGTCCGGCGTAGTCGGCAATGGTCAGCGGACCGGTCACGTTCTTCAGCGACGCCTGGCCGGTGACGATCTTGCCGATCATCTTGAAGGTCAGCGCCGTCATCTCCCAGGNNTCCCCCGGGGGCGCCGCGCGCCCTTCGCCAGCGCCTCGAACGGGCCGTCCTGCACGGTGACGAAATCGACCGCCGGCGCCAGCTGGACCTGGGCCACGCCCTGCCCTTTCGGATCGCGCTCGGGCGTCAGCGGCAGCGTGACGATGGCGCCGTC
>DOUW01000521.1:17814-19571 GCA_003520365.1 Massilia sp. | reverse complement strand
CGCGGCACCGGCATGCCGCAGCCGCACCAGATCGCGGCCAATGCGCGGCGCCAGCCGGAACGTGCCCAGGCCGGCGGCCGTGGCGCGCCCGCTGTGCTGGAGAAGAACCGGCCTTCGATCCTGTCGACCATCAAGTCCAAGCCGAAAGCCGGACGCTAATAAGCGTTCTGGAAAAGGTCCGGGCCCGCCACGCCGCCATGCGTGTGCTGGCCTTTTTCATGGCCGTTGCCTGTCGACGACATGCATATATCTTGCCGCCCCAAGCGTCGGGGGCATCGTCTAAATCTTTCAATCGTGCGTACAGGATGCGGGAAAATAGGTAATATAGTTCCTTTAGGAAACAGTTGTTGTGCATTTGATAGCGCCGCATCGAAAGCGAGCGGTGGCGGCAACGACGCTCCTGCAAGGAATGCGCAGTGATCGACACCCAAACTTTCATGCTGGTGCTTGGCATCGGCAACATCTCGTTTGCCCTGCTGATGGTCGCCTACATCCGCGACACCGCGCCCAGCCCCGGCCTGCGCATCTGGACCTGGGCGCGCGTGGTCGCGGGTGCCACCCAGCTGCTGGCCTTTGCCCGGCCGCAGCTGGGCGTGCCGGCCCTGCTCCTGCTGGAGCCGATGGGCTGGATCGTCAGCCTCGCCCTCGAGGTGGCGGCCTATTGCACCTTCTTTGAATTCCGCAACTGGCAGCGCATCGTTTATCCGCTGGCCGGGCTGGCGCTGCTGCTGGCCTGTACCGCGCCACTGATGGGCGCGGGGTACGGCGAACTGATCGGGCTGATCGCCTGTGTGTTCGCGCTGTGCGCGATTGCAACCGCCTGCGTGCTGCTGCATCCCAAGCTGAAGAACCCGTCGCTGCTGCAGCGTATCATCGGCGTCAACGATGCCGTATTCGGCCTGGCGATCGCGGCCTGGGCGGTGGGCGCCTTCGTGCATGGCGAGCTGAACCTCGCCAGCGCCGACGCCAGCCAGCTGGCGGCCTATGTGTCGGGCTATATGTTGATGATCGTGAACGGCTTCGGCTTCCTGCTGATGTGCAAGCAGCGCAACGACGCCACCATGAAGCGGCTGGCCAGCACCGACGACCTGACCGGCTTGCTGAACCGGCGCGAATTTTTCGCCCGCGCCGACGCGGCGCGCATGCTGGCGCTGCGCCAGCGCCAGCCGATCGCGCTCCTGATGCTCGACATCGACCACTTCAAGCAGCTCAACGACCGTTTCGGCCACGCCACCGGCGACGAGGCGCTGCTGCTGTTCGCCCGCACCACGGGCGGCATCCTGCGCGAGCACGACATCCTGGGACGCATGGGCGGCGAGGAATTCGCGCTGGCGCTGCCGGGCACCGACCTGGCCGGCGCCAGGCAGGCCGCCGAACGCCTGCGCCAGGCGACGATGGGGATCCGCCTGCTCACCTGCGGCAACAACTACACGATGACGGTCAGCATCGGCCTGGTCGTGATCGAGCCCAACGAGGACCTGCCGGCGGCGCTGGCGCGCGCCGACCGCGGGCTGTATGCGGCCAAGCGCAATGGACGGAACCGGATCGAAGAGGGTGGGGCGGTCAGGCACGCAGCTTGAATTGCCGCTGCCAGGCCTGTAGGGTGGGCAGCTTTGCTGCCCACGCGGGGATAGTTGGCGGTGAAGGCAGCGCATTCGATGCCACGGCCGATCACCATTCGTGCGCGTAAACGAAAAAAGGGTCCGACGAATCGGACCCTTCTTTCTTGAAGCTGGCGGAGCGGACGGGACTCGAAC
>DOUW01000521.1:0-17758 GCA_003520365.1 Massilia sp. | reverse complement strand
AGCTGGCGGAGCGGACGGGGCTCGCCCACGTTCCGCGGGCCGCGGATTCCCTTGCAAGGGAATCCCTTCTCGCCCAAATTCGTGTTCCCCGCAGGGGGAACACTCTTCTTCCTAAATGCTGGCGGAGCGGACGGGGCTCGANNATTCTAACCAACTGAACTACCGCTCCGTTTTTTCTGATCGTTACTTCGATCGATACTCTGATCTGGTGGGCGCTGAGAGGGTCGAACTCCCGACCTAATCCTTGTAAGGGATCCGCTCTACCAACTGAGCTAAGCGCCCGCTCTCTTTTCAGAGTGTTCGTCTGACGTTTGTCACCACGTCCGAAGAGGCCCGAATCATAGCGTAAGGCTTCGAGATCGCGCAAGGGTTTTTCATAAAAATATGCAAAAGGCGTTCTGTCGGCGCGGCTGATCCGCATCGGTATCGCACCGCATGCGCCGTCATCAAGCGGCGCGGACGGTGAGCGATTCATACACCTTGGGTATGAAATTTGAATTTAACTTTTGATTACACCAACCTGACAAAGCACAAAGTCGTGCACGCCTGAGGGTTTTTTTATGCTTATCGAATAGGCAAATCTCTTGATCTATACATGAAGTAATTGATGTTGTAGACATGCCAATGAAGTTCAACCATATGTTATTTGGCGTACATACAAACTTTGCAAATAAACGATGTTTTTGTTAACTCAGCCATAAAAACCGTTGCGCGAACGCGTCAAACGCTTGGAAATTCCCTGCGCGCATATTTACTCAGGAGTAGTCTTTTGAAGCCGCCAGCAGAGGGCACCCCGGTAGGGAGATAACCGGGGAACCATAAAACAGGGCAGCTTTGCCCTGACGGAAAACTAACAGCAAAGGACGAAACATGAAGTCGACGCATTCGATCTATCCGAGCTTGTTGAAAGTCACTGCAGCACTGGCCATCGTCGTGGGTCCGCTCCACGCCTCGGCCGCCGTCCCCGATGCCGTTCCCGGCGCCGCCCCGGAAGCGCAATACATCCTGCATACCGATCGCATGATCGTGAAGTACAAGGACGCCAAGGTCGTCAACGGCCGCGCCTTCGTACCTGCCGTGACCGCGGCGCGCCAGGCGGCCGTCGACCGCGCCGGCCAGGATTTCGGCGCCAAGCTGGCTCCGATGCACAGCATCGCCACCGGCGCGCATGTGATGAAGCTGAACCGCAAGCTCTCGCTGACCGAAGCGGGTGCGCTGGCCAAGGAAATGATGGCGCGCGACCCGTCGATCGAATATGCCGAGCCGGACCGCATCATGACCAGGATGATGACGCCGAACGACCCGCGCTACACCGAGCAGTGGCACTACTATGAAGCGACCGGCGGCCTGCGCCTGCCGGCAGCCTGGGACAGCTCGACCGGGGCCGGCGTGCGCGTCGCCGTCATCGACACCGGCTACCGTCCACATGCCGACCTGTCGGGTCAGATCCTGGCCGGCTACGACTTCATCTCCGACACCGCCGTCGCCAACGACGGCAACGGCCGCGACAGCGACGCGTCCGATCCGGGCGACTGGGTCTCCGCCAGCGAATGCTACGCCGGCAACGCGGCATCGGGCTCGAGCTGGCACGGCACCCACGTGGCCGGCACCATCGCCGCCGCGACCAACAACGGCGTCGGCGTGGCCGGCGTCGCCTTCGGCGCCAAGATCGTGCCGGTGCGCGTGCTCGGCAAGTGCGGCGGCTACACCTCGGACATCGCCGACGCGATCGTCTGGTCCTCGGGCGGCAGCGTCAGCGGCGTACCGAACATCGCGGCCCGCGCCCAGGTGATCAACATGTCGCTGGGCGGCAGCGGTTCCTGCGACACTACCACCCAGAACGCGATCAACAGCGCCCGTTCGCGCGGCACCGTCGTGATCGTCGCGGCTGGTAACGAAAACCAGAACGCCTCGAACTCGAACCCGGCCAACTGCTCGGGCGTCGTGACCGTGGCTGCGACCACCCGCGCCGGCGGCAAGGCTTCGTACTCGAACTACGGCACCGTGGTCGACGTGGCGGCGCCGGGCGGCGGCACCGGTGGCAGTATCCTGTCGACCCTGAACAGCGGCACCAGCTCGCCGGGTTCCGACAGCTACGCCGGCTACCAGGGGACCTCGATGGCGACGCCGCACGTCGCCGGCGTGGCGGCCCTGATGCTGGCGAAGAACGCGGCGCTGACGCCCGACCAGATCGAGTCCAAGCTGAAGAGCACGGCACGCGCCTTCCCGGCGACCTGCTCGGGCTGCGGCACCGGTATCGTCGACGCGGCAGCAGCGGTGGCATCGGCCACCGGCACCACCCCGGCGCCGGGCCCGACCATCAGCGAAACCGAGTCGAACAACACGATCTCGACCGCGAACGCGATCAGCACCAGCGGCACGGTCGTCAACGGCACCATGAGCGCCAGCACCGACACCGACTACTTCGTGGTCCAGCTGCCGGCCGGCAAAACGCTCACGGCGACCATGACCCCAGGTTCGTCGACCGCCGACTACGACCTGTACATCTACAACAGCGCCGGCACCCAGCTGGCGCTGAGCGAAAAGAGCGCCGGCGCGGTCGACAGCGCTTCGGTGACGAACTCGACCACCGCTACCTCGGCACGCTATGTGCGCGTCAAGTACTACAGCGGCGGCACCGGTTCGACCAACGGCAAGTACACGCTGAGCCTGGGCTGGTAATTGCAGTAAAAACAGTCGAGTCCCAAGGGTGAAAGACGCGCGGCTTGCCGCGCGTCTTTTTTTGTTTCTTCGTAGGGTGGGCTCTCGAGCCCACGCGGTGATCGATAACGGCTCCGATGTCGGACTCGGTGATCTCGCTGCAAACCATCACCGCGTGGGCACAGCGTGCCCCCCCTACTTGCACCAAACCGCAATTGACGAGATACTGTACGGAATTACAGTAGTCGGCTCCCGCCGCCGCCCGAGTGAACGCCCCCGCACGTAAAATCATCCATTGCGATTGCGACTGCTTCTATGCGTCGGTCGAGATGCGCGACGATCCCTCGCTGCGCGGCCGGCCGCTCGCCGTCGGTGGGCGGCCGGACCAGCGCGGGGTGATCGCGACCTGTAATTACGAGGCGCGCCGCTACGGCATCCACTCGGCCATGGCCACTGCCCAGGCAATGAAACTGTGTCCGGACCTGCTGGTGATCCCGCCGGCAATGGAAAAGTACCGCATCGCGTCGCGCCAGATCATGGACATCTACCGCGACTACACGGAACTCGTCGAACCGCTGTCGCTGGACGAAGCCTATCTCGACGTGTCGAATTCGCCGCATTGCAAGGGCAGCGCGACCCTGATCGCGCAGGAAATCCGGCGCCGCATTGTCGAGACCGTCGGCATCACGGCGTCGGCCGGGGTGGCGCCAAATAAATTCGTGGCGAAGATCGCCAGCGACTGGAACAAGCCCGACGGCCTGTTCCTGGTGCGTCCGGAAGAGGTAGATGCTTTCGTTGCCGCACTGCCTGTGAAGAAGCTGCACGGCGTCGGCAAGGTCACGGCCGCCAAGATGAACAACCTGGGCCTGAAAACGTGCGCTGACCTGCGCGGCTGGAGCCTGCACAAGCTGCAGGAGCACTTCGGCAGCTTTGGCGCGCGTTTGCATGACCTGTGCCGGGGCATCGACTACCGCGAAGTGTCGCCCGAGCGCGAGCGCAAATCGGTCAGCACCGAGGAAACGTATACGCCCGACGTGCCGGACCTGGCGGGCTGCCTGGCCCTGTTGCCGGACCTGTATGAACATCTGCTGGGGCGCATCAAGCGCAACGGTGCCGAAAAATTCATCAATAAGCTGTTCGTGAAAATCAAATTCGCGGACTTCCAGCAGACCACGGTCGAGTGTGTCGGTTACGCGCCACATTTGCCGAGCTATGCGCGCCTGATGGAAATCGGCTGGCAGCGCGCCAGCCGCCCGGTCCGCCTGCTGGGCGTCGGTGTACGCCTGGGCGAGGCCGAACATGTCGAGCAGCTCAGCCTGTTTGACGAACACACAACACATTGAATTGTTGATGTTGCCTGCCAAAAATAGTGCGACATCAGCGTGTAAAATGTCGTTCCCCTGAAATACTGAGACAACAGAAAGCAACTATGTGGTTCAAGAATCTTCAGATTTACCGCCTGCCCCAGAACTGGGCGTTCACCCCTGAACAAATGGAAGACGCGCTGCAGTCGCAGGCTTTCACGCCGGCCAGCAGCAATGAACTGCTGCGCCAGGGCTGGGATTCGCCGCGCGGCAACGGCAAGCTGGTCCACGTGGTCAACAAGCAGATGCTGATGATGCTGGGCACGGAAAAGAAACTGCTGCCGAGCTCGGTGATCAACCAGGTGGCCAAGGCCAAGGCGGCCGAACTGGAAGAGCAGCAGGGCTTCCCGCCGGGCAAGAAGGCGATGAAGGAATTGAAGGAACGCGTGGCCGACGAACTGCTGCCGCGCGCATTCTCGATCCGCAGCAATGTCTGGACCTGGATCGACCCGGTCAACGGCTGGCTGGTGATCGATGCCGCCAGCCCCTCGAAGGCCGACGACGTCATCAAGCTGCTGCTCAAGGCGGTCGACAAGCTGCCGCTGGAATCGCTGCGCGTGCAGCGCTCGCCGGTGGCCGTGATGACCGGCTGGCTCGAGTCGGACGAAGCGCCGTACAACTTCACGATCGACCAGGATACCGAACTGCGCGCCACCGGCGAAAGCCGCGCCGCCGTGCGCTACGTGAAGCACTCGCTGGACCCGGAAGACATCCGCCGCCACATCGCCTCGGGCAAGCAGTGCACCCGCCTGGCGATGACCTGGAACAGCCGCGTCTCGTTCGTGCTGACCGAATCGCTGGCGATCAAGGGCGTCAAGCCGCTGGATGTGATCAAGGAAGGCGAAACCGTCACCTACAGCGACGACGAGCGTTTCGATAACGACATCATGCTGATGACCGGTGAACTGGCCAAGATGCTGACCGACGTGGTCGAGGCGCTGGGCGGGGAAGCGAAGGCGTAAGGGTTCCGCGGCATTTGCCGAAGGGCGTAGGGTGGGCTCTCGAGCCCACGCGGTCGTGCTGACGCATACCACGACCGTCACCGTATCGACCGATCATCCGTCGTACCGCGTGGGCACAAGTGCCCACCCTACCAGAAGCAAAAAACGGACCCTCACGGGTCCGTTTTGCTTTACTGCCGAGGCAAACGCAGCTTACTTCGCCCCCACCTCCTCGCTGGTCGCCGGTTCTTCGCGCTTGCCGTCGGTATAGGTCGACCCTTGCCGGTTGTCGTGCGGCGCTGGTTTACCCGGCAGCGGCGGCAGGGCCTTGGCCTTCTCGAGGTCGATGCCGGCGATTTCCGCCACGCGGCGACCGTAGTCCTCGTCGCAATGCCACAGGTGCCACACCATGCGCAGCTGGATCGGTTCCGGGCACTGCTTCAGGTCGCCGCCGACGTTGTTGACCAGGTCGTCGCGTTCCCAGTCCTGGAAAGTACGGTAGCGGTCGCCGGCCTGCTTGTAGTCGGCGGCAGTCGAGGTGGTCTGGTAGCGGCCCAGGTGGCCTTCCACGTACTGGTGGTAGTCGCGCTGCGGTTGCGGCGCTTCCTGCATGCCGCCCATCAGGCTCGGCTCGTAGTTGATGTGCTTGTTCTCTCCGCCGTCGTCGACGTAATAGGTCATCTGGCCGTCGCGCTGGTTGGTCTTCGCGCGCGCCTTTTCCTGCGGCGCGTTGATCGGCAATTGCAGGTAGTTCGGGCCGACGCGGTAGCGCTGGGTGTCGGAGTAGGACAGGGTGCGGCCCTGCAGCATCTTGTCGTCCGAAAAATCGATGCCGTCGACCAGTACGCCGGTGCCAAAGGCCGACTGCTCGGTCTCGGCGAACACGTTGTCCGGGTTTTTATCCAGCACCATGCGGCCTACCGGCAGCAGCGGGAACTGGTCTTCCGGCCAGCGTTTGGTGTCGTCGAGCGGATCGAAGTCGAGCTCGGGATGCTCGCCGTCGGCCATGATCTGCACGCAGAATTCCCATTCCGGATAGTCACCGCGCTCGATCGCCTGGTACAGGTCGCGCGTGGCGTGGCTGGTGTCGTGGGCCTGGATCTCGGCCGCCTGCTGGGCGGTGAGGTTGCGCACGCCCTGGCGCGGCTGCCAGTGGAATTTCACGAGGTGGGCCACGCCCTCGTCGTTCACCAGTTTATAGGTGTTGACGCCGGAACCTTCCATTTCGCGGTAGTTGGCCGGGATGCCCCATGGGCTCTTGACCCAGGTAACCATGTGCAGCGATTCCGGGTGGTTCGCGATGAAGTCGTAGAAGCGCCAGGGTTCCTGCTGGTTGGTGACCGGGTCGGGCTTGAAGGCGTGGATCATGTCCGGGAACTTGATGGCGTCGCGGATGAAGAAGACCTTCAGGTTGTTGCCGACCAGGTCCCAGTTGCCCTCGACGGTTTTCAGTTTGACGGCAAAGCCGCGCGGATCGCGCGCCGTTTCCGGCGACTCCTTGGCGCCGATCACGGTCGAGAAACGTATGAACACGGGCGTCTGCACGCCGACCTCGGTCAGCACCTTGGCGCGGGTGTATTTGCTGGCCGGCTCGTCGCCGATCTTGCCGTAGGCTTCGAAATACCCGTGGGCGCCGGTGCCGCGCGCATGGACCACACGCTCGGGAATGCGCTCGCGGTCGAAGTGGGTGATTTTTTCGATGAATTGATAATTCTCGAGGGTTGCCGGACCGCGCTCGCCGACGGATCGCAGCGACTGGTTGTCGCGCACGGGATGACCCTGGCGGGTGGTCAGGATGGGACGGTCTGACATGAGAACTCTCCTCTGATTCATGGGAGAGAAAAGTATAGGAAGATATTCCGAAGGGGGGCGCGCTGCTGCCCTTCGGAATGTCCAGTCCGCCGGGGCCGGTCAGAGCGGCTGGAATACGCCGGCGGCGCGGTTTTTCGTGACGTTGTCCCAGCTAAATACCTGCCCGTTCATCGCCACGTAGACGCCGGGCGGCAGGGTTTGCGCCACGCCGCAGGCGAAGCCGAGGTTGAACAGGGCGTCCGAATTCGCGATCTCGTAGGGGATCATGGCGCCGGTCAGCACGATGGTCTTGTCGAGCTGGGCGCCGCCGAGCACGCCCGCGGTGTCGCGCATCGTGTCGGTGCCGTGGACGATGACGATCGCCTTCTCCGAGGCGGCCTGGCAGGAAGCCAATACGCGCTGGCGGTCGGGGTCCTGCATGTCGAGCGAATCGAGCAGCGGCAGCACTTCGAGCTCGACGGGAATGGTCATGCGGGCACGCGCGATGACAGCTGGCAAGTGGCTTTCGGCGAAGCCAAGCACACCGTTCAGCTCGTTGTAGTGTTTGTCGAAGGTACCGCCGGTGGCGATGAGTCGCAAAGTCATATCGGTTTGTAAAGGCAGTGAAAAAAGGTGGGTAATGATAGCCGCAAACGGTAGTGTATCCATATGTGACTGGGCTAGAATCGACCGAATCGGATGAGTAGACTGACCTTTTCCTCAGGCATTAACTAAGATAGAACATGAAAGCCGTTGCTCCAGGAACCGTTATTTTTCACCGTCATCGCGGATATGGCGTGATCACCCACGTCAACCTGCTGACCGGGTGGATTTCCGCGCGGTTCGGCAGCGAATCGCGCACGCTCGACCTGAACCTGTCGAGCGACGAAGTACAACATGCCGATGGCGAACCGATCCTGTTCCGCCGCACCCCGCCCGACCGCATGCCGCATGCGCGCCTGATGGCCGTGGTGCGCGAACTGCACAAGGCCGGCTACCAGAAGCTGTACCTGTATTCCTGGCCGAAACCTTCCGGCTTGCACTGGCGCTGGCACCTGTTCACCGGCCAGCGCAACTGGATGCAGCGCTCCTGGCGCGAAGGCTGGTATGGCTCGGGCGCCGACTACAACAACAATCCGGTGATGGGATGGGGAGATTCCCCAGGCGCCAGCACCGAGGAACTGATCCATGCGCTGGCGAAGTTCGACCCGCAGGGCCTGGCCCAGGCCCTGGGCCGCGACGACGACCACAGCGCCTGGTTCGCCGATGTTTGCGAGCTGCTGCTGCCGGGCTACATGTACAGCCTGAACATGGAGCGTCCCGCCGGCGGCGGCCTGGTCGAGGCGCCGCCGGTGCCCGTGGTGCCAGTACGCGCGGGCGTGAAACCGTATGCCGGTCCCGATATCGGCTGGCCGCCGGGCTGGGCAGGCTTGTGGACGGGTACGCACGTGATGCCGACGCGGCGCATCAACTTGACGGGCGAGCCGGAGCTGGGCTGACCTTACCAGTAGGGTGGGCACCTGTGCCCACGCGAAACTCCGCATTGCGTTAACCGCGTTGGGGAAGCAACCGCGGATCAATCGAAGCGCTTCCCACTGATCATTCGAGACTTTTCGCCAGCGCGGCTGTTGCGGAAGATAATGTGCCAACACCTTGCGGGCTTCCGCGTGGGCACGGGGTGCCCACCCTACGCCCTCCGCTCGACGTTACGTCTTTAACGCTTCCGGATTCAAAATATTCGTCGGCGTCCCCGCCGCGAAATTGGCGATGTTCTCGAACGCGGCCCGGAAATAAATTTCGTAGCTGTCCTGTTCGACGTAGCCCAGGTGCGGCGTGGCCAGCACGGTCGGGATACGCAGCAGGGGTGCATCCGGCGCCAGCGGCTCGCTGGTGAACACGTCCAGGGCCGCACTGCCGGGACAGCCGCGGCGCAGCGCTTCCTCGAGCGCGCCTTCTGCCACCAGTTCGGCCCGGCTCGTGTTCACGAACAAGGCGTCGGGCTTCATGCGGGCCAGGTCCTCGCCGGTGACGATGCCGCGCGTCGCGGGGCCCAGCCGCAGGTGCAGGCTCAGCACATCGGCTTCGGCAAAGAAGGCCGCGCGCGATGGCGCCGCGAGACAGCCGTCGGCCACCGCCGCGGCGCGGCTGGTCTCGCTTCCCCACACCATGACCTGCATCCCGAAGGCCTTGCCGTAGCCCGCCAGCATGCGGCCGATCTTGCCGTAGCCCCAGATCCCGAGCATGCGCCCATGCAGGACCCGGCCCAGGCCGTTCAGCTGCGGGTTGACCGAGGCCGTCTGCCAGCTCCCTTCCTTCAAATTGGTCGCATACGGCAGGATCTTGCGGCTGGCGGCCATGATCAGGGCCCAGGTCAGCTCGGCCGGCGCGATCGGCGAGCCGACGCCTTCGGCAATCGCGATGCCGCGCGCGCTGGCCGCCGCCACGTCCACATGCCCGCTGACCTTGCCCGTCTGCGAGATCAGTTTCAGATTCGGCAGCTTGTTCAGCAAGGCCGCCGGGAGTGCGGTGCGCTCCCGGATCAGGACCAGCGCATCGAAGCCGGCCAGCCGGATGGCGAGCTGGCCCACGCCGCGCGCCGAATTATTGAACACTTTGACCTCGTGACCGTCCAAAATTTTGTAACAGTCGAGACCCGGGACGACGTTCTGGTAGTCGTCAAGAATGGCAATTTTCATGGAAGTTGGCCGAAGTTATTGATGAGTACGTAAAGGAATAACACGATCTGGAGGAATCAAAGTAGCCCACTACTTTAGTCAACTATATTTCCTACATTTTTCCGGCCGAAGAGCTTGTGCATCGGTTTCAGGGGTGTACAATCGCCCGAATATTAAGGGTTTGACACCACCGTTTCTTATATCAGACCCGGCTGCACCGTTCCACTCGGCTCGCCAGGCGAGCTTGTCGACATGACCGCCGTACCGCCGCGCTCGCCCGAGCGAAGGGATTCACAACGCAGTCCCGGGCCCACGACGATCTGCCGTGCCGGGACAAGACCAGAATTCTTTATTGGCATTGGAGGTACTATGAACCAGCCCGTGATGGGCGGCGTCGCCGCACTGAACGTTCCAGCTTACATCAAACACCAAAAGCTCATCAATTGGGTCGCGGACATTGCCGCCCTGACGAAGCCTGACGCTATCTACTGGTGCGACGGTTCCGAGGAAGAGTACGATCGCCTGTGCGCACAGATGGTCGAAGCCGGTACGATGAAGCGCCTGAACCCGGAGAAGCGGCCGAATTCCTACCTGGCCCATTCCGATCCGTCGGACGTGGCGCGCGTGGAAGACCGCACCTTCATCTGCTCGGCGACCAAGGAACAGGCTGGTCCGACCAACAACTGGATGGACCCGGCCGAGATGCGCACGACCCTGAACGGCCTGTTCGACGGCTGCATGGCCGGCCGCACGATGTACGTGGTGCCGTTCTCGATGGGCCCGCTCGGTTCGCCGATCGCCCACATCGGCGTCGAGCTGTCCGATTCGCCGTACGTCGCCGTGAACATGCGCATCATGACGCGCATGGGCAAGGCCGTCTATGACGTGCTGGGCGAGAACGGCGAGTTCGTGCCGTGCGTGCACAGCGTCGGCATGCCGCTGGCCGCCGGCCAGCAGGACGTGCGCTGGCCGTGCAACAGCACCAAGTACATCGTCCACTATCCGGAAACCCGCGAGATCTGGTCCTTCGGTTCGGGCTACGGCGGCAACGCGCTGCTCGGCAAGAAGTGCTTCGCGCTGCGCATCGCCTCGAACATGGGCTACCAGGAAGCGCAGGCAGGCGGCACCGGCTGGCTGGCCGAACACATGCTGATCCTGGGCGTCGAGTCGCCGCAAGGTGACAAGAAATACGTCGCGGCCGCCTTCCCTTCGGCCTGCGGCAAGACCAACTTCGCCATGCTGATCCCGCCGACCTCCTTCAACGGCTGGAAGGTCACCACCATCGGCGACGACATTGCCTGGATCAAGCCGGGCGCGGACGGCAAGCTGTACGCGATCAACCCGGAAGCCGGCTACTTTGGCGTGGCCCCGGGCACCAACGACAAGACCAACTCGAACTGCATGTCCTCGCTGCGCGAGAACGTGATCTTCACCAACGTCGCGCTGACCGACGACGGCGACGTCTGGTGGGAAGGCATGACGAAAGAGGCCCCGGCGCACCTGATCGACTGGCAAGGTAAAGACTGGACCCCGGCGTCCGGCACCAAGGCCGCGCACCCGAACGCCCGCTTCACCGTGGCCGCCACCCAGAACCCGGTGATCGACCCGGCCTGGGACGATCCGGCCGGCGTGCCGATCTCGGCCTTCATCTTCGGCGGCCGCCGCTCGACCACGGTGCCGCTGGTGACCGAAGCGCGCGACTGGGTCGAAGGCGTCTACATGGCCGCGACCATGGGCTCGGAAACGACCGCCGCCGCCGCCGGCCAGATGGGCGTGGTGCGCCGCGACCCGCTCGCGATGCTGCCTTTCATCGGCTACAACATGAGCGACTACTTCCAGCACTGGCTGAACCTCGGCAAGAAAGTCGCCGAGAAGAACGCGGCCGCGCTGCCGAAGATCTTCTGCGTCAACTGGTTCCGCACGGACGAAGCCGGTAACTTCGTCTGGCCGGGCTATGGCGACAACATGCGCGTGCTGAAGTGGATCCTGGAGCGTACCGAAGGCCAGGCCGGCGGCAGCGAGCACCTGTTCGGCACCTCGCCGAACTACGGCGACCTGAACTGGGATGGCCTGGAGTTCACGCAAGAACAGTTCACCCAGATCACCTCGATCGACAAGGACGCCTGGCGCGAAGAACTGAAATTGCACAGCGAGCTGTTCGAGAAGCTGGCTTACCACCTGCCGCAGGAGCTGGTGGAGACCAAGGCCAAGCTGGAAAAGCAGCTGGCGCAGTAAGTTTCTGAGGAGGGGCGGCGCGTGTTGAGCGCCGTCACGTGAAAAAGGGCAGGGCCGTGTGGTCCTGCCCTTTTTTTATCAACATGTAGGGTGGGTTCTCGAACCCACCGCATGCTGCTGTTGCAAACCTGTGGACAGGTTATAGCTGCGCACCTGGCGTACCGCGTGGGTTCGAGAACCCACCCTACGTTATGACAGCACTGTCACTTCGGTCTTGTTTCCGCGATATCCATCGAACAAACGCCGGTGCCTGGCATACGACATCGCATCATTTCTCGTGTAATACCCCGCCACCCAGTCGAGCAGGAAGGGCAGTTTGCTCTGCTGCGCCTCCATCGACGCATACTTGTGCGGCTCCCACGGCCGCTTGCGGTTGTTCTCCAGGCACACGTCCAGCCCCGGATTCATGAACACCAGTTCCGAGCACCAGGGAAGCGCCGCTTCCACCAGGTCGCCGTAGCAGCCTTCCGCAATCCAGCCGGTATGCCTGTCGACGAAGGCCTGCAGGTCGGCGCGCACCTGTTCGGGCGCGCGCGGCACCGCGATTTGTCCCGGCTCCCAGACGATGGTGTCGAGGTCGAGATGCACCAGTCCATGTTGTGCGGCCAGGGCCTGCGCGCGATGCGACTTGCCCGAGTCCGAATTGCCCATGATGAGTACGCGCATGGCTTCTCCTTGCTCAGCCCAGACCGACGCCGCGCGCCATCGCGGCGGCAAGGATCGGGATCAGCGCGAACACGTGGATTTCCGCCAGCAGCACCCGGCGCAGCTTGCCCACTTCCTGCAGCGGGGGCACGAAGCGGACGTCGGCTTTGGCCGCCTTTTGCCAGGCCGCGATGCGCAGCGTCGGCTGGATCGACAGCAATCCGACCACGCCGAAGGCGGCGATCTTGGCCCAGAACACCGGATTGTGCAGGTAGAAATCCGGCCCCTTGGCGCCGTACCAGACACGGATGAAACCGGCGGCGAGGATCGCCAGCGCCAGCATGCCGTAGGCGGCATCGAAGCGCCCCAGCAGCCGCACCGTCTGCGCCGACATGGCGGCCGGACGCATCAGCGCCAGCTCGGCCGCCAGCACGGCCGCGATGCCGAAGACGATCAGGTGGTGGACGACGGCAAGCAGGAGGTCGCTCATGGTCAATATCCTGGACATTGAAGATATGCCAATGTCGTCGCGTATCTCTGCAGTGTCAAGACCGATGCGCTTCGCCATGCGCTGCGGCATGATGCGGAGACCCTATTTCCCGTTTTCAAACTGGCGCTCCCCGTTCCATGTGCGGTTTAGGCTCTTCCTGTTCCAATTCACCTGAGGAGGGCCGAGTCATGAAAACGACCATGAGGCAACTCGCTGCGACTTCTTTTGCCGTCCTGCTGGCGGGAGCGGCCGGGGCGGCCAGCGCGCAGGTCGGGGCGGCGAAGGAAGCCGGCACCCCGGGCACCACGCGCCAGCAGAAGGAAATGAAAAAAGGCATGGAACACGTCGAGAAGGCGGTGCGCATGGTGCACCAGATGCAGGCAACGCCGGAAATGCGTGCGCTGCTGCAGCGTTCGAAAGGCGTGTTCGTGGTGCCCGACTACGGCACCGCGGCCCTGGGCATCGGCGCACGCGGCGGCGCCGGCGTGCTGCTGGTGCGTAACGGCGAGACCTGGGGCAGCCCGGCCTTTTATAACTTCGGCGGCGTCAGCATCGGCGCCCAGGCCGGCGCCGAAGCCGGCGCGATTGCCTTCGTGCTGAACGACCAGAAGGCCATGAACAGCTTCATGCAGAACAACAAGTTCTCGCTGAATGCCGACGCCGGCCTGACGGTGGTGGACTGGTCGAAGAAAGGGACTGGCGCTGCCGGCTGGGGCAACATCACCGCCTGGTCGAACACCGAAGGGCTGTTCGGCGGCGCGGCCGTCGGCGTCGACGACGTCGACTACGACGAGGACGAAACCTCGGGCTACTACGGCCGCCAGGTGGCGGCGCGCGACGTCCTCGGCGGGAAGGTCACGAATCCCCATGCCGCCGAGCTGCGCCAGGCCCTGGCGAGTGCCTCCAGCGGCAAGGGCGCGTCCAGCACGGGCAGCAGCGCAACGGCCGGCACCAAGTCCGGCGACAAGCGCACCAAGGACGACGAGCGCAGCCGTTGAGCACGGCGGTCAAACGCACATATGTAGGGTGGGTTCTCGAACCCACCATGGCGCCGGCAGGCATGAGGCCGCAACCCTCGACAGCAGCGTATGCAGCCAGCCCGCCGGCCATGAAAAAAGCCCGGACCGCATTGCGGATCCGGGCTTGCTCTCATGCTGGCGCTCCCTTAGCGGCGCATCACGCGTTCAGCAGCGGCTTGAGGTACTTGCCGGTGACGCTGGCCGGGTTCTCGGCCACGTCTTCCGGCGTGCCGGTGGCGACGATGGTACCGCCGCCGGCGCCGCCTTCCGGACCCAGGTCGACGATCCAGTCCGCGGTCTTGATCACGTCCAGGTTGTGCTCGATGATGGCGAGCGTGTTGCCCTGGTCACGCAGGCGGTGGATGACCTTGAGCAGCAGGTCGATATCGGCGAAGTGCAGGCCGGTCGTCGGCTCGTCCAGGATGTACAGGGTACGCCCGGTATCGCGTTTCGACAGTTCCAGCGACAACTTGACGCGCTGCGCCTCGCCGCCCGACAGGGTGGTCGCGCTCTGGCCCAGCTTGATGTAGCCGAGGCCCACGTCCAGCAGGGTCTGCAGCTTGCGTGCGATCACCGGCACCGGCTTGAAGAACTCGTGCGCATCCTCGACCGTCATCTCCAGCACTTCGGTGATGTTCTTGCCCTTGTACTGCACTTCCAGCGTTTCGCGGTTGTAGCGCTTGCCGTGGCAGACGTCGCACGGCACGTACACGTCCGGCAGGAAGTGCATCTCGACCTTGATCACGCCGTCGCCCTGGCAGGCTTCGCAGCGGCCGCCCTTCACGTTGAACGAGAAACGGCCGGCGCTATAACCACGTTCCTTCGCAGTCGGCACCGTCGCGAACAAATCGCGGATCGGGGTGAACACGCCGGTGTAGGTCGCCGGGTTCGAACGCGGGGTGCGGCCGATCGGCGCCTGGTCGACCGAGATCACCTTGTCGAAGTGCTCGAGGCCGTGGATGGCGTCGTGCGGCGCCGGCTCGGTCTGCGAGCCGTACAGGTGGCGCGACAGCGCCGGATACAGGGTGTCGTTGATCAGCGTCGATTTACCCGAACCCGAGACGCCCGTCACGCAGGTCATCAGGCCGACCGGCAGCGTCAGGTTCGCCTTCTTCAGGTTGTTGCCGGTCGCGTTCGTGATCACGAGCTGGCGCTCCGGGTTGGCCGGGGTGCGCTTCTTCGGCACCTCGATCTTGCGCCGTCCGTCCAGGTACTGGGCGGTGAGCGAGTGCTCGTTCTTCATGATCTCTTCGAGCGAACCCTCGGCGATCACGGCGCCGCCGTGCACGCCCGCGCCCGGACCCATGTCGACGATGTAGTCGGCGGTGCGGATCGCATCCTCGTCGTGCTCGACCACCAGCACGCTGTTGCCGATGTCGCGCAGGTGCTTCAGGGTCGCGATCAGGCGGTCGTTGTCGCGCTGGTGCAGGCCGATCGACGGTTCGTCGAGCACGTACATGACGCCGGTCAGGCCGGAGCCGATCTGCGACGCCAGGCGGATACGCTGCGCCTCGCCGCCCGAGAGGGTATCGGCGCTGCGGTCGAGCGACAGGTAATCGAGGCCGACGTTGTTCAGGAACTTCAGGCGCGCGGTGATTTCCTTGATCACGCGCTCGGCGATATCCCTTTTGGCGCCGGTCAGTTCCAGCGACTCGAAGTAGTCCAGGGTCTCGCGCAGCGGGCGGTCCGACACTTCATAGATCGCGCGCTGCTGGACGCCCTGGCCGATTTTCACGAAACGCGCCTCGGTGCGCAGGCGCGCGCCTTCGCAGGCCGGGCATTTCTTTTCGTTGATGAACTTGGCCAGCTCTTCCTTGACCGCCATCGAGTCGGTCTCGCGGTAGCGCCGCTGCAGGTTGTTCACCACGCCCTCGAAGGTGTGCTCGCGGATCACGGTGCGGCCGCGCTCGTTCACATAGGTGAACGGAATCGAGGTTTTACCCGAACCGAACAGCACGGCTTCCTGGGCATTCTTCGGCAGCTTCTCGAACGGCGTGTCGAGGTCGAAGTCGTAGTAGGCCGCCAGGTTCGACAGCATCTGGAAGTAGAACTGGTTGCGGCGATCCCAACCCTTCACCGCGCCCGAGGCCAGCGACAGGTTGGGGAAGGCGACGATGCGCTTCGGATCGAAGAACTCGATGTGACCCAGGCCGTCGCACTCCGAGCAGGCGCCCATCGGGTTGTTGAACGAGAACAGGCGCGGCTCGAGCTCCTGCAGCGAATAGCCGCAGACGTTGCAGGCGAACTTGTTCGAGAAGACGGTTTCCTTTTCGGTGTCCATCTCGAACGCGACGGCGCGGCCGTCGGCCAGGCGCAGCGCGGTTTCGAAGCTCTCGGCCACGCGCTGCTTGATTTCCGGGTTCACCTTGACGCGGTCGATGACGACGTCGATCGAATGCTTTTCCGTTTTCTTCAGCTTCGGCAGCTCGTCGATCTCGTAGATTTTCGCCGGGTTCACGCCGCTCTGGATGCGGAAGCGCACGAAACCCTGCGCCTGCATGGTCGCGAACAGGTCGCCGTGCTCGCCCTTGCGGCCGGCCACGACCGGCGCCAGG
Organism: Massilia sp.; assembly: GCA_003520365.1. GTDB lineage: Bacteria > Pseudomonadota > Gammaproteobacteria > Burkholderiales > Burkholderiaceae_D > Telluria > Telluria haematophila. Next base: position 1,382 of record DOUW01000521.1, on the reverse strand, counting down.
ATCATCAGCTTCGTGCCTTCCGGCATGGCCAGCACGGCATCGACCATCTGCGAGACGGTCTGCGCGGCCAGTGGCTCGTGCGGGTGCTGTGGGCAATAGGGCGTGCCGACGCGCGCGTACAGCAGGCGCAGGTAGTCGTGGATCTCGGTCACGGTGCCGACCGTCGAACGCGGGTTGTGCGAGGTCGCCTTCTGCTCGATCGAGATCGCCGGCGACAGGCCTTCGATCAGGTCGACGTCCGGCTTTTCCATCAATTGCAGGAACTGGCGCGCGTAGGCCGACAGCGACTCGACGTAGCGGCGTTGACCCTCGGCGTACAGGGTGTCGAAGGCGAGCGAGGACTTGCCCGAGCCNNGGCCGGTGATGACGATCAGCTTGTTACGCGGCAGGTCGAGGTTGATGTTCTTCAGATTGTGCGTGCGGGCACCACGAATACGAATTTCTTCCATTAATTTTTGGCAGGCTTTCAATAAGTTTGTGCGGGCCGCGCACGATACTGTCGCGGTGAGCGGGCCAATCGAGGGGAATCTGCTAGTTTAGCCGTTTTTTGCTTCGGCTGTACGTTTATCCAGTGGTAGGTGTACCAGCGCTGGCAAGCTGATATGCCTTCCTGGCAAGCTCCACCGGATTCCCGTCCCTGGTGGGACGTATGTGTGCCGTTTCCGTCCAGGTTCAATGACAAACCGTTCAGAATCCGAAAATAAATTCTCGATTTCGCGACTGTTGCATGGCTGAGAAGCTTGCCGCGGACCGGTAGGGTGGGCGGCTGCGCCGCCCACGCGTTCAAGCACAACGTGCAAACCCCGGTCTTCCCGAACACGCAAATTTCGATTGATCTAGCGCAAAAAATCCACTTTTAGAACTGCCTGAGTGGCCCCATAATAGCGTGCTGCAGCACCCAGTTCCCTGGCGCTTAGTCTTTGTGCAGAGCCAGGGCTCACATCAATTCAAGGAGTCACACCATGGCATCAGTCAACAAGGTCATCATCGTCGGCAACCTGGGCCGCGATCCCGAAATCCGCTACATGCCGAGCGGCGATGCGATCGCGAACATCGCGGTTGCGACTTCGTACAAATCGAAAGACCGCAACACCGGCGAACAGAAAGAGCTGACCGAATGGCACCGCATCTCCTTCTTCGGCCGTCTCGCTGAAATCGTCGGCCAGTACCTGAAGAAAGGTTCCTCGGTCTACGTCGAAGGTCGCCTGCAGACCCGCAAGTACACGGATAAAGACGGCATCGAGCGCTACGCCACCGACATCATCGCCGAGAACATGCAGATGCTCGGCGGCCGCCAGGGCATGGGCGGCGGCAACGACATGGGCATGGACGACGGCGGCTACGACGCCCCGCAGCGTCCGGCCCCGCGCCAGGCCCCGCCT
>DOUW01000350.1 GCA_003520365.1 Massilia sp. | reverse complement strand
CCCGAGCCGGCGCCAGCCGCGCCACCGCCGCCCGAGCCACGGCGCTACAAGGTCGACATGCCGCCGCCGGCCGCGCTGACGATGGACGTCGCCCGTACCGATGCCGACGGCACCCGGTGGAGTGGGGAAGCCCTGCTGTCCTGGCGCTATGGCGAGGACACTTACCGCATCGATTTCGAAGCCGGCATCCGGCTCGTGTTCACCCGGGTCAACCTGGCCGTGCTCAGCAGCGAAGGGGCGGTGGCCGCCACCGGTTTCGCGCCGGTGAAGATGACCGAAAAGCGGCGCGGACGCGCCATGACCGCGACGCACTTCGACTGGAGCGGCAACAAGATCACCTTCTCGGCCTCGCAGAAAACCTATCCCTTGACGCCGGGCGCCCAGGACAAGGCCAGTGTCCCGCTGCAACTGGCCGCCATCGCGCGCGGCGATGCCGGACAATTGACGGGGGACCTGGACATCCAGGTGGGCGAAGACCGCGACGCCGCCGTGTTCCGCTTCATCGTGGTGGGACAGGAAGAGATCGATACCAAACTCGGCAAGATGCAGACCTGGCACCTGTCGCGCCCGCCGAAAGAGGGTTCTTACCGCTCGCGCCTGGACGTCTGGCTGGCGCCGGCGCGGGGCTGGTATCCAGTGCAGATTCGCAATACTGAGGCCAACGGTGCAGTCACCACGCAAACCGTGAATAATATAGCCTTGACCGATACGGGAAAATGATAATGCGAAGCAATCTCTTAATGCGTGGCATCGCCGCCGGTGTGCTGGCCATGGGCCTGAACGCTGCCGTCGCCGCTCCTGCCGCGCCGGTGAAACGCGCGGTCGAGCTGCCGCCGTCGGCCGACCTGGCCTATGAACTGTCGGCCCAGCAGCGCGGCCTCGGCTTGAAAGGCGACGCCCTGATCACCTGGCGCGCCGGCGACGGCAAGTACGACGTCAACGTCGAGGCCCGCGTGGCCCTGCTGGGCAAGCTGAACGAATACCGCAGCCAGGGCACGGTCGACGCCTATGGCCTGGCCCCGGACACCTTTACCGAAAAGCGCTACCGCAAGGACCCGACCACGACCACCTTCGACCGCGAGAGCAAGACCATTTTGCTCACCGAAGCCAAGCAGCCCTACGCCATGCAAGGCGGCGAGCAGGACCGCGCCTCGGTCACCTGGCAACTGGCCGCGGTGGCGCGCGCCGCCGGCGAGGCCAAGTTCAAGCCGGGCAGCGAATGGACCTTCGTGGTCACCGGCCGGCGCGATGCCGAGCCCTGGACCTTCCGCGTGGTCAAGCAGGAAAAGATCCGCACCGCGATGGGCGAACTGGACACCATCCACGTCAAGCGCGAACGGCGCGACAGCCGCGGCGACAGTGTCGAGATCTGGCTGGCGCCGTCGCAGGAGTGGTATCCGGTGAAGCTGCGCTTCGAGGACGAGCGCGATACGATCGACCAGACGATCAGCCGCATTACACGTAAATAAGCGCGCAAAACAGGTGCGCGCCAATGAAAAGAGCCGCCGTCCCGGGAACGGCGGCTCCACGCCGGCGCATGGCGCCGGGATGCACATCAGTAATCGTAGCCGCACATGTCGCGCAGGCAGGCGATTTGCGCCTCATCGCATTCCGCCTTCGGCACGCCGCTATTGATGCAGTACCCGTAATCCGAAGCGCAATAGTATTGGCAGCTGGCCCACGCCGGGCTCGATGCTGCGCCGAGGCCAATCGCAAACAGCAGTGCAGCAACTTTTCTGTTCATGGTGCTCTCCTTCGTGTTCGACGGTGACAGGACGGCTATGCCGTGTCGGGCACGCCAATGAAAGCCGGTGGCTCGGTGGCGCCGGCCTTGGTGTCCAGCGGCTTGCGGATCAGTAGGAAGGACCGCAGAAGAATTCCCAGCATTCCGCGCGCTCGGCGGTGCACTCTGCGATCGGCCTTCCACTGTCGACGCAGTGGTTGTATTCCGCCGCACAAGCGTACTTGCAGCTGGCGGCCACCACCGGGCTCGACGCGGCTCCCAGGCCGATCGCAAACAGTAGCGCAGCAACTTTCTTGTTCATTGTTCTCTCCCTTTGTTGTTACGGTAATAGTGCCTATAAGAGCCGATGGCCCTGGCGGGCAACGGCGATGCGCGCCTGGTGGCGCGCCGGGTCAGAACTGGCCGTCGCAGAGCCGGTTCCAGCATTCGATGCGTTCGGCAATGCAGTCGGTCCCGCCGTTGGTGACGCAGTAACGATAATCTTCGGAGCACACTTCCTTGCAGTTCCAGGCGAAGGCCGGACCGGCGGCCGCGCCGAGGCCGATGGCAAACATCAAGGCAGCAAGTTTCTTATTCATTGTTATCTCCTCTCAAGTTCGACGGTGTGGTCGACGCTGCGCTGCGCCGTCGTTTCGCAGCGCGCCGGACCGCGACAATGCACTTTCCTATCCGGTTCCGCAGCTAGGCTCACACCGCCATACTGCCGTGTCAAACCGCTATGCATATATATGTAAAGCTCATAAAAGAAGGCGCTTTATGAGCTTGACTTATGGTTTTCAGAGCCCCGTCCAGGCATCCCAGGATTGTGTCGTTTATGCAAACTTGGCGGGATGCGGGCGGAATATTGCTGCCGATTAAGCAGCCCGAACTGTTATACTGGCGCCCCCCGCGGACACTTCGGCTTGCCTGCTCAGGCAGTGCGGTCCGCTTGCAGACTGGTATCCCAACGATGATCGACACACAGGCGGCCCTCGCCGCGGAACCCCATGGCAGTGCGCAGGACGAGCTGGACCCGCTCCAGGCGCATTTCCATTCCGGCATCGCGCCGGACGAAATCGAGCAGGTGTTTCACCTCAAGAAGGCGCAGCCGATGCTGTCCGCCTTCTCGGCGCTGTTCCACGGCAGCCAGGACGGCGTGCTGGTGCGCCTGCTGGTGCTGCGCGAACTCGCCGCCGACACCGCCAGCTCGGCCTTCTCGCGTGCCGACATCAACCAGAAGCTGGCTTACCTGATCCCGGAAAGCCTGGAAACGGTGCTGAACCGCCTGCGCACCCATGGCCTGCTGGCCTGGGACGCGCCGAACGGTGTGTACCGCATCACCCCGCTGGCGAGGAATGTCCTGTCCGCGCTCGACACCCTGCTGGCGCTGGGCAAGCCCGATGACGACGAAGCCGAGATGGGCTTCCTGCTGTCGCAGGTGGCCGGCGCCCAGGCCGTGGGCGGGGTCACGGTCGAGCAGTTGAAGCACCTGCTGGGCCGCCTGGTCGAGCTGACCGAGGAGTTCCGCGACGCGATCGCCTCGGGTTCCGAATTCAAGCTGCGCAATTCGCAGGCGAAGTGGCACATGGCCTGCGACTGGGTCGAGAAGGGCTCGGTCATCCTGCGCGCGATCACCCAGGACCCGCAGGCCGATTCGGCCACCCACAAGGCGGCGCAGGCGATTGGCCGCGCCCAGAGCGCCCTGCTCAACATGCAGGGGATGTTCTCGCGTGCGCTGAACCAGATCGAGCGCCAGCGTGTGCACCTGGGCCAGTCGGGCCTGTCGACCACCGACGTGAAACGCTGGCTGCTGGCCCATGACGACCTGGCGAGCCTCGCCGAAGGCGCAATCGATCGCCCGGTGGTGCCGCTGTTCGGCACGCCGGCCGAGATGATCGACGTCGCCGAGACCGAACTGCTGGCCGAGCGCGCCGTGGTCGTCGGTCCGAAAGGCCTGCCGAGCGGCCAGGATGCGCCGCTGACCATCGACGACAATCCGGCGATGCAGGCCGAGCTGGACGACTGGATCACCAAGCTGGCCGACTTCGCCAACCTCGGCAACTTCCCCGAATTCTCCGAGACCGGCCCGAAGAAGGTCGAGCTGCACGAGTCGCTGCTGCCGGCCTCGTTCGCCGTGGCGTCCTACCGCGCCTCGCTGCTGCCGCTCCTGGGCGACGCCGCCGAGGCCAGCCTGCAAGGCGCCACCGCGGAACTGGCGCGCCTGCCGATCAAGTTCGAAGCGAAGGACGAGCTGGTCCAGCTCGACGATCCGGAAGTGGCCGCGATGTCCTTTGCAACCCTCTCACTAGATTTAGATCTCGAAAGCGGCACGCCGAATGAATGACGATGCACAAATCCTGATTGCCCGCCTGCTCACGCACCAGACCCTGCGCCGCGACGACAAGATGGTCAAGCGCGCGCTGTCGGACGAGACCTTCCGCGCCGAAGTCGACAAGCGCCTGCTGGAGTCGGGCCTCAAGCTGCTCGACAACGTGTACGCCGACCACGTCACCATCGCGCTGCACCGGAACGTCGAGCCGAAGATCTTCGGCGCCAAGGACATCTGGCAGAACAATAACTTCGGCCTGACGCGCGACGGCGTGGCCCTGCTGGTGGTGCTGTGGGCGCAGATCATCCTGCCCAAGCGCGAGCGCCAGGAAACCCACACCACGGTCGTGGACGACCAGACCGACATGTTCGACAAGGACGCGCCGATCCCGCGCGCCGAGGACACTTCGATCGGCATTTCGTACACCGCGCTGCTGTCGGACTTCGGCGACAAGCTGGGCAAGAAGACGCGCATGGACATGAACCTGGGCGTGCTCTCGAAGCTCGGCTTCATCGAGCGCCGCGGCGACGTGATCCTGGAAGGCCCGCTGCTGGACCTGATGATGGACACCGACCTGCTCAAGGAGCGCATCATCAACGGCGCCTTGTCGGACGTGTTCAAGCGCGCTCCGCTGGCGGCCGTGCGCCGCACCGCGGCCGACGCCGCCAACGACGCCGAGCTCGATGCCGAGCCGGTAGACAATCCGAACTGAGCGAACTGAGACACCATGTTCCACATCAAATCACTCGAACTGGTCCACTGGGATTACTGGCAGCGGATCAAGAACATCCCGCTCGACGCCAAGATCATCACCATCGCCGGCCAGAACGGCTCGGGCAAGACCACGCTGCTCGACGCGCTGCGTACCCTGTTCGGCCTCGACTGCTCGATGGGCCGCACCTATAAACACTATGCGCGCCACTCGGGCCAGCAAAGCGCCTGGCTGCGCGCCGTGGTCGACAACAAGCCGGTCGGCCGCCAGCTGTCGAACCGTCCCTTCCGCCACTCGGGCTTTTTCAGCGACGACGAAGTGACGCTGTTCTGCCAGGTGCAGAAGAACGGCGGCGACTGGAAACGCCAGTACCTGATGCGACCGGGGAACGTCGAGATCGAGGAAGTCACCGAAGCGAGCGACTGGCTGGGCGTCGAGAATTACAGGAAACGTTTAGCATCAGCAGGGCTGTCGCCGGCGATGTCGAAGGTGCTGGCCCTGGAGCAGGGCGAGACGGATAAACTGTGCGAATACGCGCCGCGCCAGCTGCTCGACCTGGTGTTCCAGGTCTTCGGCGACAAGGAAGTGCTGGACGCCTACGACGAAGCCAAGCGCCACCAGCGCGACACCGAGACGGAACTGAAGCGCTTCGAGGCGGAACTGGAGACCTCGCGCATCAACCTGGAAGGCCTGCGCCTGCGCGTGGCCAACTACCACCAGTGGGAAGACCTGCACAAGGAAAAGCGCGAGCTGCGCGAGGAAGTGCTGCCCAGCCTGGAATACCACGAGGCGCGCGAAAAAGCCGCCGCGATGAGCCGCCACCTGCGCGAGCAGCGCAAACCCATGCAGCAGGCCGACAGCCAGCTGGCCGAGAAGCGCCAGGCGCTGGCCGCCCAGCAGCGCGCGCTCACGGAAGCCCAGCAGCAGGAAACCCAGCTCGAGAAGGAAGGCACGGAACTGGCGGGCCGCTTGACGGCCATCAACCAGAAGCTCAAGCCGCTGGAAAACCTGCTGGAGCAGAAGGAACGCCTGCAGAAGCTGGCGGCGGACGCCGGCGCCGACATCGCCGAAGTCGCAGTCCAGCTGGAAGAAAAGGAAGCGGAACTGGCGCGCCAGAAAGCGGCGCGCGAATCCGTCTCCGCGAAGATCGCCATCGAGATGCAGACCATCTCGGCCCTGCAGGGCAAGAGCGCGATGCCGGAACCGGAAGCCCAGCGCCAGATGCGCCGTGCGCTGCGCGACGAAGGCATCCCGCACGCCATGCTGTCGGACATCGTCGAAGTGACGGACCCGAAATGGCAGGGCGCGGTCGAGGGTGTCCTCGGCGGCTACGCCTCGGTGGTGCTGCTCGAGCGCGCCAAGGATGCGCCGGCGGCGTATCGCCTGGCGGAGAAGGAACGCTATCGCCACTTCATCGTCCCGGACTGCATCGAGGCGCCGAAGATGAAGGACGACAGCCTGCTGTCGGTGGTGAACTTCTCGGCGCCAGCCCCAAGCTGGCTGATCGACCAGCTGGCGCGCATCGACCGCGTCGACTCGGTCGACGCCGGCTTCAAGTCGGGCGCCGACGAGTGGATCACGCCCGACGCCTACCACCGCGAACGCCGCGGCGGCCGCTCGCTGTACGTCGAGCCGTCGCGCTACCGTTTCGGCGCGGCCGGCAAGACCCAGCGCCTGGAAGCGATCCAGAAGGCGATGCCCGCACTGGAAGCGAAGGAAGACGCGCTCACCCTCACGATCAGCAAGCTGGCGGCCGAAGTGGGCGCGCTGAAGGCGCGCATCGCCGGCGTCGACGCGGCCAAGGAACTGGCGGCGCGCCAGGCCGAGTTCGAGGAAGCACTGCGCAGCATCGCGCCGCTGAAGGCCGAGCGCCTGGAAGTGGGCGCGCGCCT
>DOUW01000444.1 GCA_003520365.1 Massilia sp. | reverse complement strand
GAAGCCGATCGGGCGCACGCCGCGCTCGAACCTGGCCACCTATACCGGCCTGTTCGACCAGGTGCGCAAACTCTTCGCCGCAACCAAGACGGCCAAGGCGCGGCGCTACGACGCCGGCCGCTTTTCCTTCAACGTCGCCAAGGGCCGCTGCGAGAACTGCGCCGGCGAGGGCTCGGTCATGGTCGAGCTGCTGTTCCTGCCCAGCGTGTATGCGCCTTGCCCGGTCTGCAACGGCGCACGCTACAACGCGAAGACGCTGGAAGTGACCTACAAGGACCGCAACATCGCCGAGGTGCTGGGCATGACGGTGGACGCGGCATTTGACTTCTTCGCCGGCGAGCCGCTGGTCGAGCGCTCGCTGGAAGTCTTGCGCGAGGTCGGGCTGGGCTACCTGCGCCTGGGCCAGCCGGCCACGGAATTGTCCGGCGGCGAGGCGCAGCGCANNCTTCCGGTGGGGAGGCGCAGCGCATCAAGCTGGCCACCGAGCTGCAGCGCACCGGGCGCGGCAACACTTTATATGTGCTGGACGAGCCGACCACCGGCCTGCACCCGTCCGACGTCGACCGCCTGATCGTCCAGCTCCAGCGCCTGGTCGATGCCGGCAACACGGTGGTGGTGGTCGAGCACACCATGCGCGTGGTTGCCGCCTGCGACTGGGTGATCGACATCGGGCCCGGCGCCGGCGACGAGGGCGGGACCGTGGTCGCGGCCGGTCCGCCCGAGCAGGTCGCACGGAACCGGACCAGCCGGACCGCGCCTTACCTGCGACCCTATTTACAATTGTAAGTACAATCGCAAAGGATGAGCCCGCGCACGCTTGAGCCGACCAACAATTTCACAATTGCGTTAAACTTAGGATATTTTTCTTAAGATAATCGCAACGAATGACCGGCTCCTCCATCGATAATTCCCAGTTTCGCCGCATCCTGACACGCAATGTCGCGCTGCCCCTCGGCCTGAGCGTGCTGAGTGCCGGCGTGTTCGTTGCGATCATCGCCTACCTGATCAATGTGCTCAATTGGGTCGAGCATTCGCAGCGCGTGATCGGCAGCGCCACCGAAGTCAGCAAGCTGGTATCCGAAATGGAAACCGGCATGCGCGGCTACCTGATCGCCGGCGACGAAAGCTTCCTCGGTCCCTATGTGGTCTCCAAGCCCAAGGTCGAGGCCGAACTGGACGGGCTCATCAAGCTGGTCGACGACAACCCGGCCCAGGCCGACCGCCTGACGCGGGTGCGGCGCGCCCACGCCGAATGGGTCAAGTACACCGAAGAGATGATCGAGCGCCGCCGCACGGGGCAGGACGTGACCGAGTCTGTCAAGAGCGGCCGCGGCAAGATCCTGACCGACGACATGCGCGGCCAGTTCAATGCCTTCATTGTCAACGAAACCGCCGTGCTGCAGGAGCGCAACGAGGACGCGCGTTCGGTGACGACCTGGTCGGTCGGCTTCTACTTGCTGTTCACCCTGATCGTGGGCGGCACCCTGGCCGCCTTCGGCCGCCGCGAACTGGTGCGCCTGTCGGATTCGTACACGGAAGTGCTGGAGAACGAAGCCGAGCACAACGCCGAGCTGCGCCACCAGGGCTGGCTGCGCAGCGGCCAGGCCGAGCTGGCGGCGAAGAGCGCCGGTCTGCACACCCTCGAGGGCCTGGCCCCGGCGGTGCTCGACCAGGTGGTGCGCTACCTCGGCGGCTCCGTCGCCGCCATGTATGTGCGCAGCGACGACGGCGTGCTGCGCCGCATCGGCGCTTACGGCTTCTCGAACGAGGAGGAGCGCGCGAAGATCATCGCGCCGGGCGCCTCGCTGGCCAGCCAGGCGGCCAACGAGAACCGCCTGCTGACGATCAAGGAACTGCCGGAAGACTACATCAAGGTCGCATCGAGCCTGGGCGAAACCGCCCCGCGCGAAGTGGTGATCGCGCCGTTCGCGAACTTCGGCAAGGTCAAGGGCGTGCTCGAGATCGGCTTCCTGCACGGCGTGCGCGAGCGCGACATCGAGTTCCTGAAGCTGATCGGCGACGCCGTCGGCTCCTCGGTCGCGGCCGTGGTCTACCGCCAGCGCCTGCAGGACGCGCTGTCCGAAACCCAGGCCCTGAACGAGGAACTGCAGGTCCAGCAGGAAGAGCTGCGCACCGCCAACGAGGAACTGGAAGAACAGTCGCGCGCGCTGGAAGAATCGCAGACCAGCCTGGAAAACCAGCAGGCGGAACTGGAGCAGACCAACGAACAGCTGGCCGAACAGGCCCTGAACCTGGACATGAAGAACGCGGCCCTGACCGAGGCCCAGGAACAGCTGCGCGCGCGCGCCCTGGAACTGGAACGCGCCAGCCGCTACAAGTCCGAATTCCTGGCCAACATGTCGCACGAGCTGCGCACGCCGCTGAACAGCTCGCTGATCCTGGCGAAACTGCTGTCCGACAACGTGCCTGGCAACCTGAACGAGGAGCAGGTCCGTTTTGCCCAGACCATCTATTCGGCCGGCAACGACCTGCTGCACCTGATCAACGACATCCTCGATATTTCGAAAGTCGAGGCCGGCAAGCTCGAACTGCTGCCGGAAGACCTGCCGCTGCGCCGCACCGTCGAGGGCCTGGGCCGCACCTTCGAACCGCTGGCCAAGCAGAAGAACCTCTCCTTCAGCCTGACGGTCGAGCCGAACGTGCCCGCCACCATCCACACCGACCGCCAGCGCCTCGAGCAGGTGCTGAAGAACCTGCTGTCGAACGCGGTCAAGTTCACCGAGCAGGGCGCGGTCAGCCTGCACGTGGGCGCGACCGACGAGGGCTGGGTCCAGTTCAGCGTCAGCGACTCCGGCATCGGCATCGCGCCCGAACAGCAGGAACGCATCTTCGAGGCCTTCCACCAGGCCGACGGCACCACCAGCCGCCGCTTCGGCGGCACCGGCCTGGGCCTGTC
>DOUW01000097.1:9660-9789 GCA_003520365.1 Massilia sp. | reverse complement strand
GATGCGCTCGCGCCAGACGCCCTGTTCGGAAATCTTGCGGCCAAAGGCGACCCGGCTGTCGAGGCGCCTGCACATCAGCTCCAGCGCGCGCTCGGCCACGCCGATCGACCGCATGCAGTGGTGGATGCG
>DOUW01000097.1:0-9635 GCA_003520365.1 Massilia sp. | reverse complement strand
TAGCCGAACACCGGCAGCGGGCGCTTGATGGTGATGCCCGGGGTGCCGGCCGGCACCAGGATCATCGACTGCTGCTGGTGGCGCGCGGCGTTCGGGTCGGTCTTGCCCATCACGATGAAGATCTGGCAGCGCGGATCGCCGGCGCCCGAGATCCACCACTTGTGGCCGTTGATGACATAGTCGTCCCCGTCGCGTTCGATGCGGGTGGCGATATTGGTCGCGTCCGACGAGGCGACGTCGGGCTCGGTCATGGCGAAGGCCGAGCGGATCTCGCCGCGCAGCAGCGGTTCGAGCCAGCGCGTCTTGTGTTCCTCGGCGGCGTAGCGCTCCAGGGTTTCCATGTTGCCGGTGTCCGGCGCCGAGCAGTTGAACACTTCCGGCGCCCAGGAGACGCGGCCCATGATCTCGCACAGCGGCGCATAGTCGAGGTTCGACAGGCCCTCGGGAGCGCGCGCGGACTTCGGCAGGAACAGGTTCCACAGGCCCTGTTCGCGCGCCAGCGGCTTCAGGCGTTCGATCAGTTCGGTCGGCACCCAGCGGTCGCCGGCGGCGCCGTTGCGGTCGACTTCTTCCTTGAATGCCTTTTCGTTCGGATAAATGTGCTCGTCCATGAAGGCGATCAGGCGCGCCTGCAGTTCCTTGCAGCGGTCGGAATACTCGAAATCCATTACATGTCTCCTTGGGTCCTTAGCGGTTCGCGAATTGCCAGGCCATCTCGGCCATGGGGCGGGCGGCCTTGCCGTTCTGCAGCGCCTGCGCGCTGGAAGCGGTGCCGTCGACATAGCGCTTCATGATGCCCTGCATGATCCCGGCCAGGCGGAACATGTTGTAGGCAAGATAAAAATTGAAATCCTCGGCGCGGATGGTCTTGCCCGTGCGCTCGCAGTAGCGGCGCACGTATTCTTCCTGGTCGGGAATGCCCAGCTCCGCCAGGTCCAGGCCGGCGATGCCGCGGAACTTGCCCGGCGGGATGTGCCAGGACATGCAGTGATAGGAGAAATCGGCGAGCGGGTGGCCCAGGGTCGACAGTTCCCAGTCGAGCACGGCGAGGATGCGGGGCTCGGTCGGGTGGAAGATGATGTTGTCCAGGCGGAAGTCACCGTGCACGATGGACGTGTCCTCGCCCGGCGGGATATTCTGCGGCAGCCATTCGATCAGGCGGTCCATGGCCTCGATCGTCTCGGTCGCCGAGGCTTGATACTGCTTGGTCCAGCGCTCGATCTGGCGCGCGAAATAGTTGCCAGGCTTGCCGTAGTCGGCCAGGCCAATGGCGGCGTAGTCGATCGTGTGCAGCTGGGCGATGACGCGGTTCATCTCGTCGTAGATGGCGCCGCGCTCGCTCGGCGTCATGCCGGGCAGCGACTGCTCCCACAGCACCCGGCCTTCGACGCATTCCATCAGGAAGAAGGCGCGGCCGATCACCGATTCGTCGGTGCACAGCACGATCTGGCGCGGCACCGGGAAGCCGGCGCCGTGCAGGGCCTGCATCACGCGGAACTCGCGGTCGATCGCGTGCGCCGAGGGCAGCAGCTTGGCCGCCGGGCCCGGCTTGGTGCGCAGAACATACTGCTGGCCCCCGGCGCGCAGCTTGAAGGTGGGATTGGATTGCCCGCCCTTGAATTGTTCCACCTCCAGCGGGCCGGCCGGGAAGCCGGGAGCATGTTCCCGCAGCCAGGCGGCAAGCGCCTCGACATCGAATTTCTGGCCTTCGGACACCGGCTTGGTGCCCATCATTTCCTCGTACACTGGCGTCTCCTCCTGTGTTGTTGTCGGCTGATTGTAGCCGATGAAATGCACGACCGTGCTATTTGTCTTTAGTATTTTTTCAAGCGTTTTGCCAGGCGAATCGAGGGGGGGGGGCTTCGGCGGCGCCGTCAGCGCGAGCGTTTGTACTGCTCGAACAACTGTTCCATGGTGGTGCTGCGCGCACCGGGCTGCAGCGGGGCAGGGGGCACGTAGTTCACGAAGCGCACCACCCAGTCGGCCGGATCCTCGCCGACGTCGAGCGCGTTGATGCAGCCGGCGGTCTGGGCCAGGCCGCCCAGGAAGAGCCGCTGGCCGGTCAGGGCCAGCGACAGGATGGCGCAGTTGACGCCGCCGTGCAGCACCAGCAGCACCGTGTCCCAGTCGGGATCGGCGCGCAGTTTCTGGATCGCCGGATGCACGCGGTCCATCATCTCGCCGACCGATTCGCCGCCGAGGAAGCGCTGCTCCGGACTGACCAGGCCCTCGAAGGCGCCAGTGAAGGCGCGCTTCAGTTCGGCGGTCGGGATGGTGGACAGGCGCCCGCCGCGGATTTCGTGGAGTTCGGGCCAGGTGTCGAGGTCGATCCGCTGGCCGCTGGCGGCGAGCACCCGGGTGGCGGTCTCGACGGTGCGCGGCAGGCCGGAGACGATCACGCGGTCGAAGCGGATGCCGGCTGCGGCAAAGGCGGCGCCGGCGGCATCGGCCTGGGCGCGGCCTTCCTCGTTGAGGGGGACCTGCTCGGGCAGGACCGGTTTGCCGGCGGCGTCGAAGTAGGTGACGCTGCCGTGGCGCATCAGGAAGATGCGGCGGCGCGTATTCGTTGGTTCTGGCATGAAGTCTCCTGTAGGGTGGGCACGGCGTGCCCACGCGTTACGTGTCGATCCGTTCACCGTTAGCCGTCACTACCCGCTCGCGGGGCAAAGCGGAGTCAATTCCGGATTCATATTCCTTGCATGCATGTCGAGCGACACTTTGCCGCAGCGGACTACGGACTTGTCCGTAACGCGTGGGCACGGAGTGCCCACCCTACGACAGCGTCGCCCTCAGCTCTTATTTATCTTACACGCAGCCACTGCCCAGCGCGGCATTACGGCCACAGAAATAAATTCCAACGGTAAATATTCATTGTTTCTGCCTTAAAATAACTCCCCGTTTCCAGAACAATGTGCAAGGGGTGTCATGGCTAGGCCAGAAAAAGTCCGGCTCGGGGAAATCCTGGTCCAACAAAAGCTCTTGTCCGAAGAGCAGCTGAACCAGGCGCTAGCCGACCAGAAGCGCACCGGACGCAAGCTCGGCCGGGTCTTCGTCGAGAACGGCTTCGTCACCGAGGAGCAGATCTCGGGCGCGCTGGCGCGCCAGCTGGACATCCCCTACATCAACCTCAAGTTCTACAACATCAGCGACCAGCTGGTACGCCTGCTGCCGGAGACGGCCGCGCGGCGCTTTCGCGCGCTGGTGCTGGAAGACCGCCGCGAGACGGTGCTGGTCGGCGTGTCCGATCCGACCGATCTGTTCGCCTATGACGAGATCGCGCGGCTGCTGAAGAAGGGCGTCGAGCTGGCGGTGGTCAACGAGACCGAGGTGCTGCACACCATCGACCGCATCTACCGCCGCACCGACGAGATCACCGATTTCGCGCGCGAGGTCGAGGCCGACGTGGCGGACGCTTTCGTCGACTTCGGCGCCATGACCGCCAATCCGGGGCTGGAAGAAGCGCCGGTGGTCAAGCTGCTGCAGTCGGTGTTCGACGACGCCGCCCAGGTGCGCGCCTCCGACATCCACATCGAGCCCCAGGAAGGGCGGCTGCAGATCCGCTTCCGCATCGACGGCGTGCTGCACCTGCAGACCGAGGCCGACATCAAGGTCGCCACGCCGCTGGCGCTGCGCCTGAAGCTCATGGCCGACCTCGACATCTCTGAGAAGCGCCTGCCGCAGGACGGCCGTTTCGCGGTCAAGGTCAGGAACCAGCGCATCGACGTGCGACTCTCGACCATGCCGACCCAGTACGGCGAGTCGGTGGTCATGCGTCTCCTGAACCAGGCCGGCAATACCCTGCGCCTGGAATCGATCGGCATGCCGCGCAAGATGCTCGAGCGCTTCCGCGCCATCGTCCGCCGCCCGAACGGCCTGGTGCTGGTCACCGGCCCCACCGGTTCCGGCAAGACCACCACCCTGTACAGCGCCCTGGCCGAACTCAATTCGGTCGAGAAGAAGCTGATCACGGTCGAGGACCCGGTCGAATACCGCCTGCAGGGCATCAACCAGGTGCAGGTCAACGAGAAGATCGAGCTCTCTTTTGCCCGGGTGCTGCGCTCGGCGCTGCGCCAGGACCCGGACATCGTGCTGGTCGGCGAGATGCGCGACCAGGAGACCGCCCAGATCGGCCTGCGCGCCGCGATGACCGGTCACCTGGTGCTGTCGACCCTGCACACCAACGACGCGCCGTCGGCCATCATGCGCCTGCTCGAACTGGGCGTGCCCGACTACCTGCTGGAAGCGACACTGATCGGCGTGATGGCGCAACGCCTGGTGCGCACCCTGTGCCCGGACTGCAAAACCCCGGACGGCGAGCTGAGCGACGACGTCTGGCAAAACATCGCCGGCGCCTGGAACCTTCCCAAGCCGGCGACGGTCTATCGTCCGATCGGCTGTCCGGAATGCCGCCAGACCGGCTACCGCGGGCGCACCGGGCTGTACGAATTGCTGACCGTGTCGGAAGCCTTTACGCAACTGATCGGCGCCTCGGCCGATTTGCAGGCGCTGCGCCAGCAAAGCGTGGCGGACGGCATGAAGCCGCTGCGCATCGCCGGCGCGATGAAGATCGCGGAAGGCGTGACCACGGCGGAAGAAGTGCTGAAGGTGACCTCGGCCTTGTCGTCTGCAAGTTGATGCACGTTACCTCTAGCGCAAACGGAAATCGCCGGCTATAATGCTGCCTCTTTCGGGTCGTTAGCTCAGCTGNNAATCCCGCACGGCCTACCACGAATTTAGTAGTAGCAATGAAGGCGTTACGAGTGATCGTGACGCCTTTTTTGTTTTTTAAGATATCGAACCGGATATGGATATTTAGTATGCATCCGGCATGGCGCCCCTTCCTTCACTCGAAAAAATCGGCAATTTTTTCGATCTCGCGTCTAGTCCACCGAATACCGTTTTCATAGATCTCTTCCGCATCCCTTCCCAATGCGTGAGCTTTCTTGCCGGCTGTAGAGGCAACTTGCTTACCAGACGCAGCAACCGCGCCATATGCATTACTTGTCTTGGCAACAGCCTTGCTAGCACTATCCTTTACCGCTTTAGCCGCCTCGCTCGCGCTACGCTGAGCCGCATCTGCAGCACGCCCGACCATAGCAGCGGTGCCATCAACGACCGTTGTTACTCTTTCCTTCCCTGCCTGGGCTACTGACCTCACCATATTATTAGCGGCCCCAACCTTGTTCTGAATCCAGTTTCCACCCTCAGCCCAAATACTGATAGTTGACTCGTCCAGTCCACGTGGACGAAAATAGGTAAAAGGCTCAATATTTCCCATAAAGTCAACCTTGGAATCATGCACATAGTGCGAAAAAAAATCCATCGTACTTTGTGTCGAATTCGCGTCCCAAGCGTCAAGCTGCCAATCCTTAATCTCCAGATATTGCGCAAACCCTCTGGCAGTACTTTCCTCAAGCCGCAGCCACTGGCCCGCCTTTACTAGTGACCGATAGAGGCTTACCTCAAAGGCCATCCCCTTAGATCCGAAGATGTATTTGAGCTTATTCGCATCCCTTCTACGCTCGCCAACGCTCCTTATTCCTTTTCGAAGCATGGTGCCATGAGCACTGTAATAGAGCCGCAAATGTCCCTTTACTTGCTCTTCAATCGTCGCACCAGTGCCAGCGCATGCCGCCATGTAAGAGCGAAAAGCTTTTTCGGTTTCAGGGCGGCACTCGAAGCGATCTTTAAAAAGTGGATAAGCTCGCTTCTTGATCTCGTCGTAACTTAATATTCTTGCGCCATGTAGTATCGCGTCCTTCATCATGTCACGCATTGGTATCCGTGCGTAATTATTATCCACCCCCTGCTCATGTGGTTCATACCCGCCTCCAACATCCGAATGCACGCCCGGATACACTTTCTCAAGCCAGTTACCAACAAGCTTGCCATCCTTTTGAATCAAGTCAACGGGAAAGGAAAACCTCAATTCGTGCGCTGCAATAAAGTGTGCGCATCTCTCGACCAATCTTGAAACGATGAGTTCCCGCTCAGTAAAGGGGGTGCGTGCATTTTGCGCCGGAACGCCAAACGAAGCTACGGTATCGAACACGCCCATGAAATTAATACGAGCTGGAGCCCCCTGATATACCAAGGAATCATTACTTGAATCACATTTTTCTATGAACAGGTTTGAAAACGCTCGTGCGAGCGCTGCTCCACGTGAAAAGCCGAAAATGGAAAGATTAATGACTTTAACGAGTCTATGTCTTGCCAAGACGGTATTCAAGTCGTTGAAACTCTTCTGCTTATTCTCATCAGCATACTTTGCAACATGACCGCCAAGCAATGAAGCATTAGCGATTAACGCTGCACGCAGCTGTTCGTTCACCATATCGCCGGCGTAAGCCATACGTCGACTCCCTCCCGCACCAGAGCCAGCCCCAGGGAAACCATCCTCAATCCATGCCGATGCTGCAGCCATCCGGTCCGAAGCCCTGCCGTTGAATTTTGTTCCGACACCTGCTACGTAAATGGGATAATTCGTGCCGCTCCTATCAGACTGCGCCGCCAGTTTTGCTGCCAGATACAGGCGTGCAACATTGCTCCACTTTTTAGTTACACCATCGATCTCATCATTATTTCCGGTACCGTCGAAGAAAATAGCGACATGAATCACTTCCCTGCAGTCCTGATACGGTTTCGGGGGGGCATCTGGTACATCGCGGTTTGCGGAGCAGCATGCCTGTACGCATTCACTTGCCATGCTTCCTCTCCCATTCCTCAATTATTTGTCTGCCGCGAATGGTCTGCAACTCATCCTTGCTACCCTTGCTGAGCTTGATCTCGACTGTGTTGTCATCGTAAATATGCAATGCCAACCATTTGATATCCTTGCTTATTTCATCTAGCGTAGGAATGTTTCTTGCCCTAACGATTTCGCCGTTTCCTGCCGCCCCTTCTGGACCTCCCAAGCGCCACGTGACCAGTTGCGGCCCCAAAGTTATAGACTGCATCATCATTACTGCGTTGGAGCCGTAAAAAGAATACTCCATTGCTGCCATAAAGTCAGTGCCATTCATATCCACATCGTAGATAGGTCGATCGAGATAGCTGAACAATGATATGTTGAGAGATATTTTCATAGACCTTGCTTCGCAAGCCGTAAAAAATAAGGGGGAACACCCAAGGAGCTGCAAATATCTTCGTCGCGAAATCGGTTTACTCATATCGCCCCACCGACTCATGCCGTCGTTTGATTAAGGAAGCAATTCAAGAGCATCATGAAATGACAGTTGCCGTGTCTTTACTTGATTTAAAAGATCGGCAATATACCGATCTTCGCGAAGGCGCTCTTTGTAAATCAATTCGACGCAAACATAATTCACCAAATCGCGCATCGAAATAAGCCCGATATCACGCGCTCTGTTTAGGGCGCCACGAACGATGTGATATTGCTCCGACGACGAAAAATCGCTAATCAGATTAGACTGATTCAGAGTGAGGTAGTACAACAAATGATCTGGCACGCTTGCCTCGACTAAATCGTCGACTTGGCGCTGATCTAATTCAAGGGAGCGCACTGCCGCTACGGCGGGNNGTTGCTCTGACAGCAAACGAATGAATTACCCCATTCCGATCCCAATACCACCACTTTGCTATGCCGTCAGCTAACATGGTTTGCTGTCCTTGATCCAGTACTGGCCCAGGAACGTGTAGCGTTTGGTCATCCGCCTGGCCCATTAGTGTTCCGAGCACTGCCGAGTCCCAAAAGGCAAAGAACATCGTGTCCCCATCTGGTAGCGAAATTTGCGTGCAATGGGCAAGTTGATTAAAGAGCGAATCGAAGGGTTTACAGGTCGCGATGACCGAAACGCAAGGAGTTGACGCTCCATGCAGACGAATCCACATCCAGCCACTATCAAAATAATCTGGCGAGCAGAGCTCCACGAGATGCGGACACAGTTGTGCGAGCGGACTATCCAAGGGAGCGTCCAACAAACAACGTGATTGGCGCGAACCTGCTCCGAACATATTCGGAAGCTTTTGGCATTGGGCATTGTCGACAATTGCGTACCACCTGAGCGATGGATCCTCGCACGCAATTTCTTGGAACACACCGAGATCTAGCCTCATACGTGCCATCTACGCTCCTTTATTGATGAAGGCCGACCTCTGAAGCGCACGCTTAGCAAGACATTCAACACATACGGATTGCGGCAGTATGGGCAGCTTATAGCTCAATTGTTGCGGCGGTAAGAAACTCTTCTTCCCCGCATGCACCTTGATCTTTCCCGGACACTGCACCGTAATATTCCCGCCCTCGATCGTGATATTCGCCCCACCCGCCGTCGACAAACTGATCTTCTTGGCCGCAGCCCAATCGATGTGCGCATTGGCTGAGATCATATTCACCTCATCGCGCGCCTGCACTTTCAGCTCGTCACCCTGCGCCTGCACATCGATGTCATCCTTGGCCGCGATCAGCTGCAGGCCCAGGCCACCCTCACCCGCCTTCACCGCCCCACCGAGCACGCCAATCGCCTGACCGGTATGCACCCGCATCTGCCCACCGCTAACGAACTGCGTATCCATGCCACTCATCAAGGTAACCGTCTCGCCGTTCGCCAATTGCAGGCTTTGCCCGGCATTCGCCCCAAACCCATCCTTGGCCGCAATCGCGATGACAGGGTCGACCGGATGCGGCAACTTGCCTTCGCCGGCCGAGGTAGTCCTGGCCCCGGCATCGGCCATGGCCGCGTCAAGCGACTCCTTGCCGACCATGCCCGACAAGGCCGTGAGCATTGCCTTCAACGGCGCCGCCTTCTCGTCCAGCACGCTCGCGCCGGCCTTGGCGGCGCCAAGCTGCCCCGCCAGCGCCACCGTCTGGTGCGTGACGGCAGCGGCAGTGAAGGTCTCTGCCATCCGGACTGCCTGCTGTAATACACCGATGCCGGCGGCGTTCTCGCCTGCCGGATCGCGCGCGGCGGAAGAATGGTTGATCGCGTAGCTCGACACCAGCAGCCCGGCTCCGGCCCGCACGGCGCCGTAGGCGTCGGTGCGCAGTTCGGCGCCGAGGCCGCGGAAGCTGCCGCGGTAGTTGTCCGCGCTGTGAATCAAATGTCCAAGGTTCAGTTCGCTCGCAGCATGGGTGCTGCGAAGCTGTACGCGTCCCTGGCCGTCGGTGTCGTCGAACAGCAGCTGGTTGTAGCCGCTGCCGCCGAACTCCTTGCTGCGCACGCCCCACTGGGCGGCGGGATTGCGGTGGCCGGCGCTGTCGCTTGACGCGCCATGCCATGCCGGGCTGTTGCCGCCGGCGAGGTTGCCCTGCGCCGAAGGAGCGTGGTCGCTGGCCGACTTGAAGCAGTCGAGGTCGTCGGACGCGTTGCGCTGTCCGCCCGGCGTCGGCGTGGTCCCGCCTTCGCCCCGGCCGTTGTACAGGGCGCCCACGATGATCGGCCGGTCGATGTCGTTTTCCAAAAATTGCACCAGCACTTCCTGGCCGATGCGCGGCAGGAATTGGCTGCCCATGCCGCCGCCAGCCGCGCGCTGGGCCACGCGCACCCGGCAGCTCGCATCGCCGCGCTCCTGCCAGTGGAAGCGGATGCGCACCCGGCCCAGGCGGTCGCAATAGAGATCGTCGGCGCCGTTCGGCCGGTCGCTGCCGTCGGCGCCGATGACGATGGCGCTCTGCG
>DOUW01000184.1 GCA_003520365.1 Massilia sp. | reverse complement strand
GTCCGCGCCGGCGTTGGCGTTGCCTTCGCCGGCGTTCTTGCGCGGACCGCGGCGCGGCGCGCGTTTCTTCTTCTCGCCGGCGGCGGGGCGCGCATTCGCCTGCGTCACCAGGCGTTCGCGTTCGCCCGATTCGGCCTCGTAGAAGGCGCTCCACCATTCGCCCAGCTCGGCGTCGAGTTCGCCCGAGGCGCAGCGCAGCAGCAGGAAGTCGTAGCCGGCGCGGAAGCGCGGATTCTCCAGCAGTTTATAAGGCGCGCGGCCGGCGCGGCGCTCGAAGCGCGGCTGCATGGCCCAGATGTCGAGCATGTCGGTGGCGATGCGGCGCTGCAGGGCCAGGTTTTCGGTTTGCGTTTCCAGCACGTCGTCGGCGGCCAGGTGCAGCGCGGGGATCGGCGCCTCGCCGGCGGCGCGGTAGGCGGTCCACTTCTCCAGCACCTGGTGCCACAGCAGCGAGGCGAACAGGAAGCCCGGCGACACGCCCTTGCCGGCTTTGACGCGCGCGTCGGTGGACTCGAGGGCCAGGGTCACGAACTTCATGCCGATCGGCTGTTCCAGCACCACGTCGAGCAGCGGCAGCAAACCGTGGTGCAGGCCGGCCGAGCGCAGCTCTTTCAGGCAGGCCAGCGCGTGGCCCGACAGCAGGAGCTTGAGCATCTCGTCGAACACGCGCGCGGCCGGGACGTTGTCGATCAGCGGCGCCATCACGGGGATCGGCGCGCGCGTGGTCGGCTCGATCGTGAAGCCGAGCTTCGCCGCGAAGCGCACCACGCGCAGCATGCGCACCGGGTCTTCGCGGTAGCGCGCCTCAGGCACGCCGATGATGCGCAGGGTCTTGTCGCGGATGTCCTCGATGCCGCCGTGGTAGTCCAGCACCGTTTGCGTGGCCGGATCGTAGTACATCGCGTTGATCGTGAAGTCGCGCCGCGCGGCGTCCTCGTGCTGCGGGCCGAAGTTGTTGTCGCGCAGGACGCGGCCATGCTCGTCCTTCGGCGCGTTGGCGCTGCCGGCGCCGCGGAAGGTCGTCACTTCCAGCAGCTCCTGGCCGAACATCACGTGCACGATCTGGAAGCGGCGGCCGATGATGAAGGCGCGGCGGAACAGTTTTTTCACCTGCTCCGGCGTGGCGTCGGTGGCGATGTCGAAATCCTTGGGCTTCACGCCCAGCAGCAGGTCGCGCACGGCGCCGCCGACGACGAAGGCCTTGAAGCCGGCTTCCTGCAGGGTTTGCGTCAGGCGGATCGCGTTCGGCGACACCAGCTTCGGGTCGATGCGGTGCTGCTCGAAGCCGAGGACCACCGGCTCGGTGGGATTGCGCTGGTCTTTCACGCCAAGGATTTTACGAATGAATTTTTTAATCATTGAAGAGATGGAGTAAAGGCCAGCCGTTGGCACGTGCGTGTTGGGCGAGCGCCGCGTTCGGATTGGTCGCGACCGGATGCGAGACCAGCGACAGCAGCGGCAGGTCGTTGTGCGAGTCGCTGTAGAAGTGGCTGCGCTCGAAGGAGGCGAACGGACGGCCCAGGCCTTCCAGCCAGGCGTGCATGTGCGTCACCTTGCCCGGGCCCGAGGTCGGGGTGCCGGCCAGTTTCCCGGTCAGCTTGCCGTTGGCGCCGTACTCGGGCATGGCCGCGATGTGGTGCTCGACGCCGAAGGCACGCGCGATCGGCGCGGTCAGGTAGTGGTTGGTGGCGGTGATGATCGCCACCAGGTCGCCGGCGTCCAGGTGGCGCTGCACCAGGTCGCGCGCGGCCGGGCGGATCGCCGGTGCGATCACTTCCGCCATGTACTGTGCATACATGGCCTCCAGTTCGTCGCGCTCGAAGCGCGCCAGGGTGCCGAGGGCAAATTCCAGATACTCGACCGGGTCGAGCACGCCCGCCTGGTACTGGGCAAAAAAGTCGTCGTTGCGGCGCTTGTACTCGTCCGCGTCGACGGCCTTGACCCGCACCAGGAACTGGCCCCACTCGTAATCCGAGTCGATCGGGAGCAGCGTGTGGTCGAGGTCAAACAACGCAAGGTTTTTCATTCTTTGGATTCCGACTGCGGATTTCCTTGGAGCAGCAGGTCGCGCAGCAGCGGCAGCGTGACGGGGCGCTGGGTTTCGAGCGAATACTGGTCGAGGGCGTCCAGCATCGTCGCCAGGGAGCGCATGTCGCGCTTGAAATGGGACAGCAAATAGGGTAACACGCTGGCCGACAGCGTCAAACCGCGCGCCTCGGCAGCCTGGGTCAGCGCCGCGATCTTCTGGTCGTCGGACAGGCCATGGATCAGGTAGATCAGGCCCCAGCCCATGCGCGTGCGCAGGTCTTCGCGCACCGGCAGCACGGCCGGCGGCACCGGTCCGGTCGAGACCATGTAGGCGCCGTGCTCGCGGATCTGATTAAACAGGGCAAACGCGTCGATCTGGGCCTGCGGCGAGAGGCGGTCGCAGTCGTCCAGTAAATACAGCGTGACCTCGGGCGCAAACACGAAGGCCTCGCTTGGGGCGTCGGCGGCGATGTAGCGCGAGGCCGGGGTGGCCGCCAGCGCCTGCAGCAGGTGGGTCTTGCCGGCGCCGGTGTCGCCCCACAGGTAGGCGAAATGCTCGCGCGAAGCGCGCTGCGCGAACTGGTGCATCAGGTGCGCCAGCTCGGCATTCTCCCCGACCTGGAAGGTATCGAGGCTCTGCGCCGGGTCGGCGCCTAAATCGAGCACCAGCTGTTTCATGGCGTTCGTCTCATACGGGAATAGTCATACGCATCCGCCATTATAAAAGCTGCTGCGCTGACAATGGAATTCTGCCGGGATACGGTTCGGTAGGGTGGGCTCTCGAGCCCACGCGGACTGACCGGGTGAGCAGAGGCAAAAACGATCGAAGCGCAATTCGCGACGATTGCGCATTGTGCGGCTATTCAGCCCGTAAAACCGCGTGGGCTCAAGAGCCCACCCTACGGAAAACCGCGCTCTTTACATCTGCTTGAACAGATGCAGGAAGCTGCGGCTCACCTCGAGCTTTTCCGGCCGCCCCTTGATCAGGACCAGGTGGCGGCCGCGGATGTCGCGCGTGACGCCTTCGATCGCGTTCACGTTGACCAGGGTGGCGCGGTGGATCTGCCAGAACAGCGAGGGGTCGAGTTCCTCGGCCAGGTCGCGCACCGGCTTCCTGATCAAGGCCTCGAATTTCTCGGTCTGCACGCAGGTGTATTTCTCGTCCGAGCGGAAGAACAGGATTTCCTCGACCGGGATCATGCGCAGGTCCTGGCCGATGCTGGCCTGGATCCATTGCAGGTGCTTCGGTTTCGGCGCCGCGATCTTCTCGGCCAGCTGCGACAGCATGGCGGTGACGCTGTCGTTGACGACCGCGCCCGGCGCCGCCTTGTTCGATTCCAGGCGGGTCTTCAGGCGCTCGACCGTCACCTTCAGGCGCTCCGGCTCGGACGGCTTGAGCACATAGTCGACCGCGCCGCGCTCGAAGGCCTCGACCGCGTACTGGTCGTAGGCGGTGACGAACACGATCTGGCTGCGCTCGCCGATCTCGCGCGCCGCTTCCATGCCGGTCTTGCCCGGCATGCGGATGTCGAGGAAGGTCAGGTCGGGCTTGTGCTGGCCGACCAGCTCGACGGCTTCGTCGCCGTTCTTCGCTTCGCCCACGATTTCCAGTTCCGGCCACACCTGTTCCAGGCGCATGCGCAGCTGGTCGCGCATCAGTCTTTCGTCGTCGGCAATAATCGCGGTAGGCATGTTGTTATCCGGTCGTGAGAGGAGAGTGACAATTATTCAAGAAAACGGCGTGCAGGGCAAGGCGCCGGCTTGCCGACCGGCCGACTGGCCGGAAACCCGGTACGTTCACCGCGACACCTGGTAAGGCACTTCGACCATGGCGATCACGCCGGTCGGGCTGTTCGCGGCGATGTGCAATTGCCCGGCGTCGCCGTGCAGCAGGCGCAGCCGTTCGCGGATGGTCGGCAGGCCCAGGCCGGTGCCATTGCTCGGCACCACGCCGAAGCCGACGCCGTCGTCGGTGACGGTGACGCGCAGCTTGCCGTCGGCGACGTCGGCGACGACTTTCAGCGTGCCGCCCTCGGGCTTGCATTCGAGGCCGTGCTTGATCGCGTTCTCGACCATCGATTGCAGCATCATCGGCGGGAAGGCGGCGTTGCGCAGGCCGTCGGGGATCTGCAGGTCGACCGTCAGGCGCTCTTCCATGCGCATCTTGAGCAGGTCCAGGTAGGCCGTCACCATGTCGACCTCGCGCCCGAGGTTGGTCACCAGGGTGTTGTCGCGCATCTGCGGCAGCACCGCGCGCAGGTACAGGATCAGGCTGCGCTGCATGGCCGAGGCGCGCGGCGGATTGGTCTCGATCAGGTGCTCGACCGAGGCCAGGGTATTGAACAGGAAGTGCGGTTCGACCTGGGCCTGCATCATCTGCATCTTCGCTTCCGACAGCTGGCGCTGCATCGATTCGCGCTCGGCGGCGGCGTTCGCCGTACGGGTCTGCAGCTCGGCGCGTTTCTTGCCGCCGACCAGGGCCTTGGTGCCGAACAGGGCCAGCACCAGCAGCCAGACGAAGCTGGTGAACCAGGTCGAGGCCTGCTTGTGGTAACGCGACACTTTCGCTTCGGCCGCATCGTCCACCGCGCCTTCGATCGCCATCGACAGTTCTTCGGCGATCTGCGGCGGCAGCTCGATGTGGACCGAGTCGCCGTTCGGATGCACGCCCTTGGGCAGGCCGGACGCCGGCAGGGACGGTGCGGCGGGGGCGTCGGGAGCATCCGGGGCGCCAGGAACGCCAGGCACGCCAGGAACGCCAGGCGCCCCTGCCGGCGCCTCGGGCGCGGCTGGCGGTTTCGGCTTGTTGCGCGGGCTGAAGCGGATGCCGCTGTCGTCGATCAGGATGCTGGTCTGTTCCTTGCGGCCGCTGCGCTCGGCGCGCGGCAGGTCTTCGTCTGCGCCGGAAAACAATTCCTCCTGCAGGATGGCGCCGGCGATCAGGGTCAGGGCCGCGAACAGGAAAAACTTCCACCACGACAGCTGGGTGACCCAGGTCGCCACCGCATCGAAGGCGCGGTAGAGCCACGACAGGACGCCGGAAAAATAAACCTGGATGGGGCTGCGGGCTTGCATGGTCGGGTGTTTATGAAATGTCATTGCGGGTGCGAGTGTACCGCGGTTGCTGTCATCGGGTGACGAAATATTGGTTTAGGGAATGCATCACTGGCGTGCATCACCTATTGGGATGTCGCAACTTTACGTCACGATCGGGCCACGAAGCACGGTCTTTGCGACAGGGCGCAAAAACAGGCGACCGGGCTGCAGGCGCGGGCGCATACAGGCGCGGCGCAACGTTGTAAGTTGCCCAAGGCACATTTAAAAACTGTCATTAGGAAATTTTGCGCGGTATGATGGGATGACGTCCTGGCCGCGCCAGCCCATCTTCGTTCAATGAAAGGGTATGCCGATGTCTGCCGTTCCAAAAACCTACCGCCTTGTCACCCGCAGCGATTTCGACGGACTGGTCTGCGCAGTCCTGCTCAAGCACCTGAACCTGATCGACGACTTCCTCTTCGTCCATCCGAAGGACATGCAGGATGGGAAGATCGCGATCACGAACCGCGATATCACCACCAACCTCCCGTATGTGGCGGGCGCCCACCTGGTGTTCGACCACCACCTGTCCGAAACGATGCGCAACAGCGGCGCGCGCCCCAACCACGTGATCCAGCCCGACGCGCCTTCGGCGGCGCGCGTGGTCTGGGAGCATTACGGCGGGACGCGGGTCTTCCCGCCGGCCTGGAACGAGATGATGGCCGCCGTCGACAAGGCCGACGCCGCCCGTTTCTCGCGCGAGGAAGTGCTCGAGCCGGCCGGCTGGAACCTGCTGAACTTCCTGATGGACGCGCGCACCGGCCTCGGCCGCTTCCACGACTTCCGCATCTCGAACTACCAGCTGATGATGGCCCTGATCGAGGCCTGCCGCACCATGTCGATCGACGAGATCATGGCCTTGCCCGACGTGAAGGAGCGCACCGCGCTGTACTTCGAGCACAGCGCGCGCTGCAAGGAGCAGATCCGGCGCTGTGCCCGGGTCGAGCGCAACCTGGTGGTGCTCGACCTGCGCGGGGAACAGACCATCTTCGCCGGCAACCGCTTCATCATCTATGCGCTGTTCCCGGAAACGAACATCTCGATCCACGTCCTGTGGGGCCTGAAGAACCAGAACACCGTGTTCGCCACCGGCAAGTCGATCCTGAACCGGACATCGAACACCAACATCGGCGCCCTGATGCTCGAGTACGGCGGCGGCGGGCACGAGAATGCCGGCACCTGCCAGGTCTCGAACGAAATCGCGGAAGACGTGCTGGGGGCGCTGGTGCAGCGGATCACGACAGAAGGGTAGGGTGGGCGGCTCCGCTCGGAAAGGCGCCTGCCGCTAGCCGAAGCGCCGCCCACGCGTTCGACGACCGGTCGAAGCTTCGCGGCCGTGCCGGCACCGGTTGAACGCGTGGGCGGCATCGAAGAGGTGGACACGCACGCATTCCGGTGCCGCCGCCCATCCTGCAGGCCTGGCACCCGGCGTTCCGCGGTTCACGCCGGCAGCGGGTTGCGCACCAGCTCGCGCGCCGCGTCCGGCGGCATCGGCTCGCTGAACCAGGCGCCTTGCAGGCCCTCGCAGCCGTGCGCCTTCAGGAATTCCATCTGCGAGCGCGTCTCGATGGCGTCGCCGATGACCGGCATGCGCAGGTTGTGGCCGATGTCGATCAGGGTGCGCGCCATGACGCTGCTGTCGCGCGGCCCGTCCTCGGCGATCGCATGCACGGCCTCCTTCGACAGCTTGAGCTGGCCGACGGCCAGCTCGCGCAGGAAGCCGAGGTCGGTCATGCCCTGGCCGAACTCGTCGACCGACAGCGTCAGGCCCAGCTGGCGCAACTGGCCGGCCAGGTCGCGCACCTGGCCGGGGTTGCGCATCAGGGTTTCCTCGCGCAGCTCGATCTGCAGGCTGTCCGGCGCCAGGCCGTGCAGGGCCAGGCGGGTGGCGATGCCGGCGACGAAATCCTGCTGCATGTATTCGCGCGCCGAGACGTTGACCGAGACCGGCACGCGGGTCACGCCCAGTTCCTTCAGCTCGCGCTGGAACAGGCAGGCCTGGTCCAGCACCCAGGCGCCGAACTGGACGATGCGCCCGCTTTCCTCGGCCTCCGGCAGGAAGGCGGCGGGCAGCAGCACGCCATGCTCGGGATGGCGCCAGCGCAGCAGGGCCTCGAAGCTCTTCACGGTGCCGCTGTGCGCGTCGATGCAGGGCTGGTACAGCATGAACAGTTCGCCGCGCTCGATCGCGTGGGCCATGCCGGCGTCGAGCTTCTGGCGGGCGTCGGTGGTCGACTTCATGTCGCTCGAGAAGAAATGGATTTCGTTGCGCCCGGTCGCCTTGGCGTGGTACATCGCCACGTCCGCCGAGCGCACCAGGTCGGCGGCGCTATGGCCGTCGTGCGGATATACCGCCACCCCGAGACTGGCGCCGACCGCGATTTCCTTGTGCATGAACGCGACCGGCTGGGTCAGGCTCTGGCGCAGGCGCTCGATCATGCGCAGCGTGAAGCGCAGCGACGGCTGGTTCACCAGCACCATCACGAACTCGTCGCCGGACAGGCGCGCCACCGTGTCGCTGTCGCGCACCGAGGCCAGCAGGCGCTTGGCGACCACCTTCAGCACCACGTCGCCGGCCTCGTGGCCATGGGTGTCGTTGATGGCCTTGAAGTTGTTCAGGTCGACCAGCACCACGGCCACCAGCGATTTCTGGCGCTGCGCCAGGTGCAGCGCGTGCTCGAGCCGGTCCCACAGCAGGTTGCGGTTGGCCAGGCCGGTCAGGGCATCGTGGTTGACCTCGTGCTCGAGGTGGGCGGTGCGCTGCTTGGTGGCGGTAACGTCCATGATGACGCCGATGAAGTGGCTGGCCCGGCCGTGCTCGTCGAGCACCGGCGTGATGGTCAGGTCGTTCCAGAAGATGTCGCCGTTCTTGCGCATGTTGCGGAACACCACGTTCACCTCCTGCCGCGCGGCCACCGCCTCGCGCAGGCGGGCGCGCTCGTTGCTGTCCATGCCGGGCGCGGCCATGAAGCGCGAGTCGCGCCCGATCACTTCGTCGGTGCGGTAGCCGGTGATGCGCTCGAAGGCGGGGTTGACGTATTCGATCGGACAGTCGTGGCCGTCGATGCGGGTGATGACGATGCCGTTGCTGGCCGCGTGCAGGGCGCGCTCGCGCAGGCG
Organism: Massilia sp.; assembly: GCA_003520365.1. Taxonomy (GTDB): domain Bacteria; phylum Pseudomonadota; class Gammaproteobacteria; order Burkholderiales; family Burkholderiaceae_D; genus Telluria; species Telluria haematophila. The sequence continues at coordinate 237 of DOUW01000184.1, read as the reverse complement.
CAGTGCGCGCTCCTGGGTGCGCAGGCGGGTGATGTCCAGGCCCATGCCGAACAGGTAGTCGTCGCCGTCGCAGGTCACGCGCGCGCCGCACAGCAGCATCGGCGTCTCGCGTCCGTCGCGCGCCTGGACGTCGGCCTCGAGTTCGACCTCCGCGCCTTCCTCGAACACGCGGCGGATGTGCTCGGCGATCACGGGGCGGGTGCGCAGGTCGAACAGCTCGACCGCGCGGGTGGCGGC
>DOUW01000034.1 GCA_003520365.1 Massilia sp. | reverse complement strand
GCCGCTTCGCAAGCCGCGAAACGTTCGAGCCCGTGGAAAGGCATCCTGGGCGGCGCGCTCCTCGGCCTGGGCCTGGGCGCCCTGTTCTCGCACCTGGGCATCGGCGGCGCCATGGCCTCAGTGCTGTCGTCGATCCTGATGTTCGCGCTGCTGGCGCTGGCCGTTATGTTCATCGTGCGCATGTTCCGCCGCAAGGACACCCCGGCCAACCCGTCCTTCCAGGGCGGCTTCAGCCAGCAGCCGGTGCCGGCCGGCGCCACGCCGCATATCGGTTCCGGTCTCGGCCAGTCGCAGCCGCAAGCCTTCCAGGCCCAGCAGCCGGCGGGCGCGGTGGGTGGTCTTTCGCTGGACAAGGCGGCGCCGCTGGGCGCGGCCGCAGGGCACACCCCATGGGGCGTGCCGGCCGATTTCGACACCGAGGCCTTCCTGCGCCACGCCAAGTCCTCCTTCATCCGCCTGCAGGCGGCCTGGGACAAGGGCGACGTCAACGACCTGCGCGAATTCACCACGCCGGAAGTGTTCGCCGAGCTGAAGACCCAGATCCTGGAGCGCGGCGGCAATGCCGACTACACCGACGTGGTGTCGATCGACGCCCAGCTGCTGGGCATCGAGACCACCGCCACCGACTACCTGGCCAGCGTCCAGTTCAACGGCATGATCCGCACCGCGCCGAACGCGCCGGCCGAGCCGCTGGCCGAGGTCTGGAACATGTCGAAACCCCTGTCGGGCAATGGTGGTTGGGTACTTGCTGGCATTCAGCAGATCGCTTAATCAATAATTCTTTGCAAACTTTCCCGTGCGCCGGGGTTTGTGCCCGGCAAACTGGTAAGATCGAAGCCGCCCGCGCTGTCCCGGGCGGCTTTGTTTTTTAGCGACCATCATTCATGTTTCCGAGTCCAACTTTTCTCTCGCCGCAACGCACGCTGAACGCGTCCGCGGTGGCGGCGATCAACCACTTGCTGGCCCAGGAGGACTGGGCGCGGGCCGCCCTGCGCCGCCATGCCGGCAAGCTGGCCTGCATCGATACCGGGCACCTGCAGCTGCGCCTGCGCGTGGCCGCCGACGGCCTGCTCGAGGCCGGCGAGGCCGAGGCGGCCGCCAACGTCACCATCCACGTCAAGCTGAGCGACCTGCCGCTGATCGCGGCGAATCGCGAGCGGGCCTTTTCCTATGTGCGCATCGAAGGCGATGCCGAGTTCGCGAACACGGTCTCGCAGCTGAGCAAGGGCTTGCGCTGGGAACCGGAACATGACCTGGAGCGCCTGTTCGGGCCGATCGGCGCGACCCGCCTGGCCGGCGGCGCCCGCAGCGCGCTGTCGAATGCCCGCGCCACCGGACGCCGCATGGCGGAGAACCTGGCCGAGTTCCTGGTCGAGGAGCAGCCGGTGCTGGTGCGTCCGCACGAGGTCGAGGAATTCGGCGCCGACGTGGTGCGCCTGCGCGACGACATCGAGCGCAGCGCCAAGCGCATCGCCAAACTGGAGCAGATGCTGGCGAAGGCCACGGCCGCTCCAGCGACGCACGACGTGATACTCCGCCCCACCCACGATGTAACGCTGCACACGGCGCCAGGCGGCGCCGTCATTCCGACAACCCGCCCCAGCGGGGACACCAGCCTGGATCGCTAATGATATTGAAATTCCTGCGCCTGCTTAAAATCTTCACGGTCGTCATCAAGTATGGCCTCGATGAAATCGCGATGTCCGGTCTCCAGGTCCCGCGCACCGCAAGACTAATCAGCGGCATCTTCTTCTGGCGCAGGATCACGACGCCGCGCGCGATCCGCCTGCGCCTGGCGCTCGAGGAACTGGGCCCGATCTTCATCAAGTTTGGCCAGGTGCTGTCGACCCGGCGCGACCTGATGCCGCCGGATATTGCCAACGAACTCTCCCTGCTGCAGGATCGCGTGCCGCCTTTCGGCTCGGACCTGGCGATCGCCCAGATCACGCGCTCGCTGGGCGCGCCGCCGGACCAGCTGTTCGCCAGCTTCGACCCGGTGCCGGTGGCGTCGGCCTCGATCGCGCAGGTGCACTTCGCCAAGCTGAAGAACGGCCGCGACGTCGCGGTCAAGGTGCTGCGTCCGGGCATGAAGAAAACCATCGACGAGGACATCGCCCTGATGTACATGGCGACCGGCCTGATCGAAAAGCTGTGGGCCGAGAGCCGCCTGCTCAAGCCGCGCGAGGTGGTCGCCGAGTTCGACAAATACCTGCACGACGAACTCGACCTGATGCGCGAGGCGGCCAACGCCAGCCAGCTGCGCCGGAACTTCGCCGATTCCGATTTGCTGCTGGTGCCGGAGATGTTCTGGGACTATTGCTCGAGTAACGTGATCGTCATGGAGCGCATGCACGGCATTCCGGTGTCGCAGATCGACCGCCTGGCGGCCGAGGGCGTGGACCTGAAAAAGCTCTCCAGCGATGGCGTGGAAATTTTTTTCACCCAAGTATTCCGTGACGGCTTCTTCCACGCCGACATGCACCCGGGGAACATCCTGGTCTCGGTCGAGCCGGAAACCTTCGGGCGCTACATTGCGCTCGACTTCGGCATCGTCGGCACCCTGAACGACTTCGACAAAGATTACCTGTCGCAGAACTTCCTCGCCTTCTTCCGCCGCGACTACAAACGCGTCGCCGAGGCCCACATCGAATCGGGCTGGGCGCCGCGCCATACCCGCGTCGACGAACTGGAAGCGGCGGTGCGCGCCTGCTGCGAGCCGATCTTCGACCGTCCGTTGAAGGACATCTCGTTCGGCCAGATCCTGCTGCGCCTGTTCCAGACCTCGCGCCGCTTCAATGTCGAGGTCCAGCCCCAGCTCGTGCTGCTGCAGAAGACCCTGCTCAACATCGAAGGCCTGGGACGCCAGCTCGACCCCGAGCTCGACCTGTGGAAGACCGCCAAGCCGCACCTGGAACGCTGGATGACCGAACAGGTCGGCTGGCGCGGCTTCGTCGAGCGCCTGAAGGCCGAGGCGCCGCGCTACGCCCACATCTTCCCGCAGCTGCCACGCCTGATGCACCAGGCACTGGAACGCCACGCCCAGCCGCATGAGATCACCAACCACGAGATGATGAACCGCATGCTGCACGAGATCCGCCGCAGCAACCGCATGCTCGGCGTCCTGGCCTGGCTGGCCGGCGGCGTGACCTCGGGCCTGCTGCTGGCGGCTCTGCTGAACCGTTTCGGCGGCGGCGCCTGACATGCCGGAATTCGCCAGCCGCGACCCGCGTACGCCGGGTTTCTGGGACGAGCGCTTCGAGCAGGGTTTTACGCCCTGGGACCGCGGCGGCGTGCCGCAAGGCTTGCGCGACTTCGTGGCCCGTGCGCCCGCGCCGCTGGCGACCCTGATCCCCGGCTGCGGCAGCGGCTACGAACTGGCTTTCCTGTGCGCGGCGGGCTGGGACGCGGGGGCGGTCGATTTT
>DOUW01000431.1:9955-14930 GCA_003520365.1 Massilia sp. | reverse complement strand
GATCACGTCCGGCGCCTGGCGCAGCGTGTTCTTCAGCGCGTTGTGCCAGGACAGGGTGTCGACGCCCACTTCGCGGTGCGTCACCAGGCAGTTCTTGTTCTTGTGGACGTACTCGACCGGGTCCTCGACCGTGATGATGTGGCCGGCCGAATGGCTGTTGCGGTAGTCGATCATCGCCGCCAGCGTGGTCGACTTGCCCGACCCCGTGCCGCCGACGACCAGCACCAGGCCGCGCTTGGTCATCACGACCTCCTTCAGCACCTCCGGCAGGTCGAGCTTCTCGAACGTCGGGATCTCCGAGGCGATGGTGCGCACGACCATGCCCACGCTCTGCTGCTGCACGAAGACGTTGACGCGGAAGCGGCAGACGTTCGGCAGCGAGATCGCGAAATTGCACTCCATCTCGGCCTCGAATTCGGCGCGCTGGCGCTCGTTCATCAGCGACAGGGCCAGGGCCCGCGTGACTTCGCCGGTGAGGCGCTGCTGGCTCATCGGCTTCATCGCGCCCTGGTGCTTCATGCTGGGCGGAAAATCTGCGGAAATGAAGAGGTCGGAACCACCCTGCTGGTGCATCACCGTGAGCAGCTTGTGGATGTAAGCCTGGGCATCGGCGGGGCCGAAGGAACTGGACATGCTTGCCTTTCTGATCGTCGCGTATTTACATCGCATAAGTACGCTAGGGGCGATATCCGCCCGTCGGGCAATTATATCGACTAAGATTAACTGTAAAATACTATTTTTTTGGCCTATCAGGCCCAGCTACGGCAGGATAATCATTGCACACCTGCAATTCGACGACCTTACGCCCATGACACTCACCGAGCTCAAATACATCGTCGCCGTCGCGCGCGCCAAACACTTCGGCCATGCCGCCGAGTCCTGCTTCGTCGCGCAGCCGACGCTGTCCGTCGCCATCAAGAAGCTCGAGGACGAGCTGGGCGTGACGCTGTTCGAACGCGGCGGTTCGGAAGTCTCGGTGACGCCGGTCGGGGCCCAGATCGTGGCCCAGGCCGAGCGCGTGCTCGAACAGACCGCGGCGATCAAGGAGCTGGCCAAGCAGAACAAGGACCCGCTGGCCGGCCCGCTGCGCCTGGGCGTGATCTACACCATCGGCCCCTACCTGCTGCCGCCGCTGGTCAAGAACCTGATCGACAACGTGCCGCAGATGCCGCTGGTGTTGCAGGAAAACTTCACGGTCAAGCTGCTGGAGCTGCTGCGCCAGGGCGAGCTCGACGCCGCCATCATGGCCCTGCCCCTGCCCGACCACGGCATGCAGATGCAGACCTTGTACGACGAGCCTTTCGTGGTCGCCATGCCGAAGACCCATCCCTGGGCCAAGCGCAAGGAAATCGCGGCCGACGACCTGAAGGCCGAGACCATGCTGCTGCTCGGCAGCGGCCACTGCTTCCGCGACCAGGTATTGGAAGTGTGCCCGGAAATGGCGCGTTTCTCCTCGCCCGGCAACGGCATGCAGCGCACCTTCGAGGGTTCCTCGCTGGAGACCATCCGCCACATGGTCGCCAGCGGCATTGGCCTGACCGTGCTGCCGCGCGCCTCGGTGCGCGACATGGAAGACCCGAACGGCCTGCTTACCTTCGTGCCCTTCTCGCACCCCGCGCCGTCGCGCCGCGTGGTCATCGTCTGGCGCAAGAGCTTTACCCGCAAGGCGGCGATTGACGCGATCGTCAATGCCGTGACGGAGTGCGACCTGCCGGGCGTGGAGCGGATGGCGCTGGAAGCGGCGGCCTGATCGGAACCGTTGACGCCGATTAATTGCGGTGCGAATCGAAGCGCGTAGGGTGGGCACTTGTGCCCACGCGGTCTCACCTTTGGAACATACGCGACTTCAACAACAATGCGGCATGCTTCGCAAATGCCCACTTGCAGGCTGCGCATTCCTATCTGCGGGCTCGACATGCAAGCGTAGCACCGCGTGGGCACAGGTGCCCACCCTACGCCCTCCGGCACGCGTTAGCTGACAGCCAGCACCGCGACGCTGATCCAAACACAGTAAAATCGCTGTCTTGTCCACAATATTCTTGCAAAACAAGACCGCGATTTCATGAACAAGCTGGCGCTCTACTTCCGCCTGGTCCGCGCTGACAAGCCGATCGGCATTCTTCTCCTGCTCTGGCCCACGCTGTGGGCGCTGTGGATGGCGGCCGGGGGCACGCCCGACTGGCACGTGGTCCTGATCTTCGTCCTCGGCACCGCGCTGATGCGCTCGGCAGGCTGCGCCATCAACGACTACGCCGACCGCGATTTCGACCGCCACGTCAAGCGCACCGTCGACCGTCCGGTGACCAGCGGCCGCATCAAGGCCTGGGAAGCGGTGATGGTGGCCGCCGTGCTGGCCCTGATTTCCTTCCTGCTGATCCTGCCGCTCAACACGCTCACCAAGCAGCTGTCGGTGGTGGCGCTGGTCGTGGCAGGCACCTATCCCTATTTCAAGCGCTTCTTCGCGATCCCCCAGGCCTACCTCGGCATCGCCTTCGGCTTCGGCATCCCGATGGCCTTTGCCGCGATCCAGGGGCAGGTGCCGGCGGTGGCCTGGTGGCTGCTGGTGGCGAACGTCTTCTGGGCCGTCGCCTACGACACCGAATACGCGATGGTCGACCGCGACGACGACATCAAACTCGGCATGCGCACCTCGGCGATTACCTTCGGCGGCTTCGACGTCGCGGCCGTCATGCTGTGCTACGGCGTGGCGCTGGCGATCGACCTGGTCTGCGGCTGGCTGCTCGGCCTGCGCTGGTGGTTCGTCGGCGGCGTGGTGGTGGCGGCCGGCATGGCGCTGTACCACTACACCCTGATCCGCGACCGCGACCGCATGCGCTGCTTTGCCGCCTTCCGCCACAACAATTGGTTGGGTGCGGCCCTCTTCGCTGGTGTCGCGTTAGACTATGCATTAGGATAATATTGTCCGAAATACACAACCCCTTGCTGCTTACAAGGCAGCGGCCAACCACTCCACATAACGAGGTACGACAATGATGGAAAAAATCCCGACCCAGACCGGCGCCCGCGACCAACTGATGGCAGACCTGAAGACCGTGATCCATGACGCGGAAGCCTGGCTGCGCCACGGCAGCCAGCTGACCGGCGACGAGCTGAAGGCGGCCAAGGAAAAGTTCGAGCGCACCCTGGGCGCGGCCAAGGAAGGCCTGGTGAACCTGGAAGTGGTCGAGAAGACCAAGGTTGCCGCCCGTGTCACCGACGAATACGTCAAGGAAAACCCATGGAAGGCCGTCGGCCTGGGCGCCGCTGTCGGCGTCGTGATCGGCATGCTGATCGCCCGTAAATAATGGCCCTCGCCGAGACGGCCGGCCGGATAGCGACGACGCTGGTCGCCATGGCGCGCACGCGCCTGGANNCGCGCGCCCCCCCCCCCCCCGCGACCCCCCGCCCCCCCCCCCCCGGGGGGGGGGCCGGGTTCCCCGGGGGGGGGGGGCGGGGGGGCGCGGGGGCGCGGCGGGCGTCTTCGGGCGGGGCGGGGGGGGGGGCAGGAGCATGCGCAGCGGGTCCTCGGCTACGCGGCCTGGACCCTGCTCGCCGCCTTCCTCGGCGCCGGCGCGCTGATGCTGATCGCCCTGTTCGTCATCGTCCTGTTCTGGGACACGCACCGCCTGCTGGCGATCGGCACCATGGCCGGCGTGTTCGCGCTGGCCGCCGGCGCCATCCTGCTGCAGGTGCGCGCACGCTTCGCCGCGGGGCCGCGCATGATGGCGGCGACGCTGGCGGAACTGGACAAGGACCTTGCCTTCATCAAGGGAGCTCCCAATGAACAGTGAAAAGACGCCGCTGGCGGTACGCCGCGAACACCTCGTTGCGCAGTGCGCGCAGCAGCGCGGGGACATGGCGGACCAGCTCAACCTGTTGAAAGCGCCGGTCGAGCACATCGGCGGCGTTGGCGCCTTCCTGCTGGAGCACCGCAAGACGTTTCTTGCCGGCGCCGGTGTCGCGCTGGGACTCCTGATCGCACGGCCGAAGCGCACGCTGGCGCTGGCCGCTGGCGGGGTCTCGGTGTGGAAGATGGCGCAGAACGTACTGCCGACTGTTTTGCCGAGCCTGATGCCGGTGGTGCAGCGGGTGTTGCCGATCCTGCGCGAGCGCATTAGCGGGCGGTATCAGTAAGCGGCCTTGGCACGCGTTCGCGCGCCGGGCTCCTGTTCATACCGGTGGGTTCGAGAACCCACCCTACGGTGAATGGCTACGGTTCGTAGGGTGGGTTCTCGAACCCACCGTCCCGTACCCGATGCCAATCAATCCTTCCCCAACTCCTCGCCCAATTCGCGCCCACGCGCCGCCGCCGCCTTCATCGCTTCCATGATCGCGGCCTTCACCCCGCTCGCTTCCATGCTGGTGATCGCCGCATAGGTCGTGCCGCCCTTCGAGGTCACGCGCTGGCGCAGCACCTCGAGCGGCTCGGGCGACTGCGCCGCCAGTTCCGCCGCGCCGGCGAAGGTGGCCAGCGCCAATGCCTTGCCCTGCTCCGCGCTCAAGCCCATTTCCACGGCTGCCGCCTGCATCGCTTCCAGGAAGTAGAACACGTAGGCCGGCCCGCTGCCCGAGACCGCCGTCACCGGATCGATCAGGTGTTCGTTGTCGAGCCAAACCGTCTTGCCGACCGCGCGCATCACGCTGTCGGCCGCGGCGCGCTGGGCCTCGCTCACGCCGTTCGTCGCCACCATGCCGGTGATGCCCATGCCGATCAGGGCCGGCGTGTTCGGCATGGTGCGCACGATTGAACGGTAGCCGCCCAGCCAGCGCGCCAGGTCGGCGCTGCGGATGCCGGCGGCGATTGACAGCACCAGCGGCCCGGCGCCGAGCTGGGGCGCCAGCGCGGCCGCCACGTCGCGCATCTGCTGCGGCTTCACGGCCAGCACCACGACCTCGCAGCTTGCCACGGCCGCGTCGATGGCGTGCGCCGTGGTGGCACCGTACTGCGATGCCAGCCTGGCCAGCGCCTCGGCGT
>DOUW01000431.1:0-9737 GCA_003520365.1 Massilia sp. | reverse complement strand
CGAGTTGACGCAGCTGCGCAAAGGCCGCGCGCTGCAGCGCCGGATCGGCCTGCGGCTCGGGGATCGCCATCAGGCCGCGCAGGCGCAGGTTTGGCAGCTGCGCCACCGCGCGCGCCAGTTCGGGCAGTTCATTGGGCGTGGCGCCGCTCTTGGTCGCCTCGCCGCTGATGTTCACCTGCAGGCAGATGTTCAGCGGGCCCAGCTCCGGCGGACGCTGTTCCGACAGGCGCTGCGCGATCTTCAGGCGCTCCACCGTGTGCACCCAGGCGAAGTTGGTCGCGATCGGCCGCGTCTTGTTGCTCTGGATCGGGCCGATGAAATGCCATTCGACGGCAGCGTCGGGTTGCGCGCGCGCCACGGCCGCGATTTTTTCGACGCCTTCCTGCAGGTAGTTTTCGCCAAAGGCGCGCTGGCCGGCGGCGATGGCTTCCAGCACCGCTTCCGCAGGGAAGGTCTTGGACACGGCCAGCAACTGGACCATCGAACGCGCCCTGCCGGCCTGCTGGACGGCGGCGGCGATTGTCGCTTCAACAGCTTGCAAGTTGTCGGCGATTGTGGACATAATTATTTTCTATGGGCAATGTTCGAGTCGATGCGAGAGCGCTGGCCGAAGCCGCGCCCCTCACGGCACAGGGATTATAAATGGACATCTCCGAATTACTCGCCTTCTCGGTCAAGAACAAGGCCTCCGACCTCCACCTCTCGGCCGGCCTGCCGCCGATGATCCGCGTCCATGGCGACGTGCGCCGCATCAACCTGCCGCCGCTCGAGCACAAGGACGTGCACGCCATGATCTATGACATCATGAACGACGGCCAGCGCAAGCAGTACGAAGAAGTGCTCGAGTGCGACTTCTCGTTCGCGATTCCCGGCCTGGCGCGTTTCCGGGTCAACGCTTTCAACCAGGAGCGCGGCGCGTCGGCCGTGCTGCGCACGATTCCCTCGAAGATCCTGACCCTGGAAGAACTCAACGCTCCGCGCATCTTCGGCGAACTGGCATTGAAGCCGCGCGGCCTGGTACTGGTCACCGGCCCCACCGGCTCGGGCAAGTCGACCACCCTCGCCGCGATGGTGAACCACCTGAACGAGAACGAGTACGGCCACATCCTCACCATCGAGGACCCGATCGAGTTCGTGCACGATTCAAAAAAGTGCCTGATCAACCAGCGCGAAGTCGGCCCGCACACCCTGTCCTTCAACAACGCGCTGCGCTCGGCCCTGCGCGAAGACCCGGACGCGATCCTGGTCGGTGAACTGCGCGACCTGGAGACCATCCGCCTGGCGCTGTCGGCCGCCGAAACCGGCCACCTGGTGTTCGGCACCCTGCACACCTCGTCGGCCGCGAAGACCATCGACCGTATCGTCGACGTGTTCCCGGCCGAGGAGAAGGAGATGGTGCGCGCGATGCTGTCGGAGTCGCTGCAGGCCGTGATTTCGCAAACCTTGTTGAAGACCAAGGACGGCTCGGGACGCGTGGCGGCGCACGAGATCATGCTCGGCACCCCGGCGATCCGTAACCTGATCCGCGAAGCGAAGATTGCGCAGATGTATTCGGCGATCCAGACCGGCAGCAACGTCGGCATGCAGACCCTGGACCAGAACCTGACCGACCTGGTGCGCCGGAATATCATTTCGAGCAGCGCCGCCCGCGCAGCCGCAAAAATCCCAGAAAACTTCCCAGGCTAAGAGAGCCTAAAAAAATCCCCCATGGCTGCGTTGCAGTCGTCTCGCCGTACTCACGTACTGTCTTCGACGACCGCGCCTTGCCCTGGGGGCTTTGTGAGACTCTCCTAAACCATTAGAAAGAACCGCAATGGAACGCGACCAGGCTTCAAAATTCATGTTCGACCTGCTGCGCCTGATGGTCAGCAAGGGCGGCTCGGACCTCTTCATCACCGCCGGCTTCCCGCCGGCGATCAAGATCGACGGCAAGATGACGCCGGTCTCGAGCCAGCCCCTCACCGCCGCCCACACGGCCGACCTGGCGCGGGCCATCATGAACGACAAGCAGACCGCCGGCTTCGAGCTGACCAAAGAGGCGAACTTCGCGATCAGTCCCGGCGACCTGGGACGCTTCCGCGTCTCCGCCTTCGTCCAGATGAGCAGCGTCGGCATGGTGCTGCGGACCATCACTACCCAGATCCCGAAGTTCGAGGACCTGGCCCTGCCCGAGGTGCTGAAGGACGTGATCATGTCCAAGCGCGGCCTCGTGATCATGGTCGGCGCCACCGGCTCCGGTAAATCGACGACGCTGGCGGCGATGGTCGGCTACCGCAACGAGAACAGCTACGGCCACATCATCACCATCGAGGACCCGGTCGAATTCGTCCACCCGCACAGGAACTGCGTGATCACCCAGCGCGAAGTGGGCGTGGACACCGACAGCTTCGAAGCGGCCCTGAAGAACTCCCTGCGCCAGGCCCCGGACGTGATCCAGATCGGCGAGATCCGCGACCGCGAAACGATGGAGCATGCGATCGCCTTTGCCGAAACCGGCCACCTGTGCCTGGCGACCCTGCACGCGAATAGCGCGAATCAAGCCTTGGACCGCATCATCAACTTCTTCCCCGAAGAGCGGCGCCAGCAGCTGTTGATGGATTTGTCGCTGAACCTGCGCGGCCTGATCTCGCAGCGCCTGATCCCGAAGAAGGAAGACAAGGGCCGCGTGGTGGCGATGGAGATCATGCTGAATTCGCCGCTGATCTCGGACCTGATCTTCAAGGGCGAAGTCCACGAGATCAAGGAGATCATGAAGAAGTCGCGCGAGCTGGGCATGCAGACCTTCGACCAGGCGCTGTTCGACCTGTACGAGACGGACAAAATTTCGTACGAGGACGCGCTGCGCAATGCCGACTCGGTGAACGACCTGCGCCTGACTATCAAGCTCAACAGCAAGCACGCGAAGAACCGCGATTTTTCGGCCGGGACCGAGCACCTCGGGCTCGTTTGAATCACCGCGGCGTGTGTGCTTGACCCGTAGGGTGGGCGCCCCGTGCCCACGCGTGAAGTCTGCGTCGCGTTGGCGTTTATAAAGCCCTGCGTCGGCTCATCGTTTACGCGTGGGCACGCTCGTCATTGAGGCCCCCAGCCTCAATGCCCCCACCCTACGTCCTCCGCCATTTTCCCGGTCATGCCGGCGATGTTGGTATCATTCCGACATGAACACCTTCGACTTCTCCGCCAATGCCCTCGACGGCACGCTAGTAGACCTGTCGCGCTACCGCGGCAAGGTGCTTCTCATCGTCAACACGGCCAGCCATTGCGGTTTCACGCCGCAGTACAAGGGCCTGGAGCAGCTCTACCGCGACTACCGCGAACGCGGCCTCGAGGTGCTGGGCTTTCCCTGCAATCAGTTCCGCCAGCAGGAGCCGGGCGGCGAGGCCGAGATCGGCGCCTTTTGCGAGAAGAACTTCGGCGTCAGCTTTCCGCTGTTCGCCAAGATCGACGTCAACGGCGACAACGCCCATCCCCTGTTCCGCCACCTGAAGCACGAAGCGCCCGGCGTGCTCGGCACGCAGGCGGTCAAGTGGAACTTCACCAAGTTCCTGGTCGGGCGCGACGGCCGCGTACTAAAGCGCTATGCGCCGACCACCAAGCCTGAGGACATCACCAAGGACATCGAAGCGCTGCTGGACACGTAAGCAGTGCCGGGCCTTACGGCCGTTCGAACCACGCCATGAAGGCGTCGTATTCCTTCTGCCCTTCCGACATCGGCCTGCCATCGGGAACCAGGCCGTGNNACCCGGGCGGGGGCCCGCCGGCGGCACGCAAAAAAGCCCGCGCGAACGCGGGCTTCGGTCTGCGGCAAGCCTGGACTTACTTGATGTCGCCCGTGGCCGGGGTCGGTGCAGCCTGGGTGTCGATCGGGGTCGGGGTCGGCGCCGGGTTCGATGCCGGGGCCGGGGTGATGCCGACGTCGGACTGCATCGTGGTCGGGGCTGCCGGGGTGGCCGGGGTTGCGGGGGTAGCCGGGGTCATTGCGGTTGCGGGAGTAGCCGGGGTAGCCGGCACGGCGCCGTCGCCCTGCGCGGTGGTCGACATCGCGCTCGAGCCCGATGCGGTGTCGGCCGACGAGCTGCTGCCGGCCTGGGTGCTGCCATGCGTGCTGCCGTGGGTGCCGCTCTTCGCGGCCTTCGTTTCCTTGTGCTGCGACTTGGCGCTCTTCTCGGTCTTCGCAGTCTTCTTGCTATCGGACTTGGTGTCCGCCTTGGCGGCGGCCTGGCCGTCCTGGGCGCCCGACTTCAGGGTCGAATTGACTTCCTTGTTGTCCACCAGCACGGCAGTGTTCGCATCCATCTTGCCGGTGTTGGCCTTGGCGACAGGCGTTGCCGGGGTTTGTGCGAAGGCGGCGCTGGCGAACAGGCCGGCGATCAGGGTAGCAATGGTCTTTTTCATATGCGGCTCCTATTTGGTTGTCATGTCAGCACAAATTGCGATGCACTAGACAGACAACGGGGCCACCCTCCAGTCTGTTGACCGATTTAACATTCGCTTACAAGCTTGGCATTTGCTTACAGATATGGCAACAACTATTGCCGCACGGCTTGTTGCAGCCGCTCAACCGACGTTCAGGCCCATGGCACGCACCAGCTCGGCCGCCTGGCGCGGCGAAATGGTCGCGCCGGCAAACAGCTTCGCATTGACCAGCCTCAGGCCGCCCAGGTCGGCCTCGCGCAGGTCGGCGCCGTCGAAGCGGGTGTCCTTGATGTGGGCGTCGCGCAGGCTGCCGCCCACGAACACGGCGTCGCGAAAGTCGCAGCCGGACAGGTCGGCATCGGCGAAGTCGAGCCCGACCAGCGTCATCTTGCGGAAGGACATGCGGCGCAGGTCGGCGCCGACCAGCAGGCTGTCCTCGAAGGACAGGCCGAGGTAGCTCACCTCTTCGAAGTTCGCGCCGGTCAGCTTGCAGCCCTGATAGGCGCACGCGGCCAGCTTGGCGCGGCGCCACGAGGTGTTGTTCAGGTCCGAGGAGGCGAAGCGCGCGTCGACCAGGTCGCATGATTCGAAATCGGCGTGGCCGGCGCGGCAGCGCTGCCAGCGGGTGCGCGCCAGGTTGGCGGCGTAGAACGAGGTCTCGGCCAGCGCGCAGTGGCGAAACTGCGCTTCCTGCAGGTTCAGGCGCGACAGGTCGGCGCCGGAAAAATCGCAATCGTCGAAGACGAGGCTGGCGTCTTCCAGCAGCAGCTGTTCGAGGCGGTCGCGGTCCAGCGTTTCGCCGGTGAGGGTGATGGTCGGTCGCGTCATGGGCATGGTCGAAGTGGAAGTGGAGACGGAACTGGAGCATACACGCCGGCGCCGGCCCGCGATACGGCGCTTGAAGCGATGCTCTACAGTCAGCGCGTCTCGATGTGCGCGCTGCCGTGGATGACGCAGGCGCGGTTCACGTCCTCGAGGAAGCGGATCGCCTCCCCCATCGACAGGCTGGGCGGCAGCAGGCGGCCGAGCGCCGCCTCTTCGCTGACGCGGTCCAGGCCGTAGGCGATGCTGCGCGAGACGTCGCGCGCCGGCTTGCCGTCGCTGTTGTACAGCGCGTCGTAGACGCCGACTTCTTCCCACAGCGGCACGAAACCGGGACTGGTCGAATCCTCGAACACGACGACAGGGGCGGGACCGCCCTCTTCGCGCACGAGGCGGAATACGAAACTCATGACTGACTCTTGCTGAATACGGATGGGACGGATGCTATCACGGCGGCGCCCGGGGCGTGGCGCGCATGCCGTGCCGCCGCCGCGGGCGCCGTACAAAAAAAGACCAGGCCGAGGCCTGGTCTTTTGCGCTTATCGCGAGCCGGTGTCCCGGCTCATGCGTTCAAGCGATCAGAACGTGTAGCTTGCTGCGACGGCGAGGGTACGCAGTTGCGGCGAGGTGGTGTTCCAGCCATCGCGCCATGCGACCGGACGGGTTTCGTTGAACAGGTTGTAGACGTACAGGTTCAGCTTCACGTTCGGGATGCCCGAGTAAGCCAGAGAGTAGTCGACGGTGGTGTTGCGGCCAACGCGTGCGCAATCGCCCATGTACTCGGGAGCAACCTTCTGGGTCACGCAGTAGGTCGGCGACGAGATGCTGTTGTTGCTGTAGCCGCTCGCGTAGTTCCAGGTGATGCCGTGGTCGAAATCGCCCTTCTTCACGTAGGCGCGGGCCTTGACTGCCATGCGGCCGCCGAAGTCCCAGGTGCCGACGATGTTCGGGCCGTAGGCGTTGTCGGTGACGCTGAAGTCCTGGTATTTCAGGACATAGGTACCGTCCAGCTTCAGGCGGATGTCCATGCCCGAGTACTTGAAGCGGCCCGATGCGTCGAAGTCCAGGCCCGACACGCGGGTGCGGCCGCTGTTGACGTACGGGTTGTACACCATGCCCAGCTGGCCGACGCCGCCGTAGTTGATGGTGGTGCCCGGCGCGTACTTGTTGACCAGTGCCAGGAACTCGTTGTCGGCGACGCTGTTGTCGATACGGACCAGCTGGCCGGCCGGCAGGTCGGCTTCGCCGCGCAGGATGTCGACGGTCGAACGGGTACCGATTTCGTTACGGCGCTCGATGAAGTAGTAGTCGATCGCGGTGGTCCAGTTCTTGATCGGCTCCCAGACGATACCGCCAGTGAACGAACGCGAGGTTTCCGGCTTCAGGTCCGGGTTCGAGGACACGAAGCTTGGCAGGTTGGCCGAGCATTCCGAGTTGCGGAAGCTGTTCGCCTGCGCCTTGTCGGCGGTGGTGACGCCAGCGGCGTTCTGCACCAGGTTGTTCAGCTGGGTCGCGATCGGGCAACGACGCGGGTCGTTGACGCCGGTAGCGACCGAGCTGCGGCCCAGGCCGTTACCCGATTCGACGATGTTCGGCGCACGGAAGCCGCCCGATGCGGTGGCGCGCAGCAGCAGGCTGTCGGTGGCGGTGTAGCGCAGGCCGAGCTTCGGCGACAGGTGGGCGTCGGCGTTGTCGCTCTTGTCGGCGCGGACGGCGGCCGACATTTCCAGGCGCTTGGTCAGCGGCACGTTGGCTTCGGTGAACAGGGCGTACTGGTTGACGCGGTCGTCGACCTGCAGGCCGAACACGCCGATCAGCTCGCCGCGCAGGACGTTTTCCGAGCTCTTCATCCAGTAGCCGTTGCTGCGGATGTCGGTGCCGAATGCGACGTTCAGCGGACCGGCCGGCAGTTGCATCAGGGTGCCCGAAACGGTGGCATCGAAGAACTTGATGTCGGCGGCGCCTTCGGTGGTACGGACCGGGAACATCGAGTCGAGCAGCGCGTAGTCGTTCTGCTGGCCGAACTTGTAGGTGCCGTTCACGATGGCGTTGGTGTAGCCGTCCTTGCTGGCGTTACGGGTGCCCTTGACTGCCGAGGACTTCATCCAGCCGCCGGCGGCTTTCCAGTCCCAGTCGCCGATGGTGCCGTCCAGGGCCAGCATCACGCGCCACTGGTCCGACTCGGTACGGTTGAAGTTGAAGCCGTCGCCGGTATCCATCAGGCGGGTGCGGAACTCGACCGGGACGTTGTACGGGTTCGACGCATGGCCGACCGGCAGTTTCGGATAGTTGAACGGGCCAACCATCTTGCCGCCACGCACGTCATACCAGATGCTCGAGCTCGAGGTCGGCTGCAGGGCCGACGGCGCCACGATGTATTCGTTGGTCGCGTCGGCGTAGGTCACCTCGAAGTTGGCGTTGATGTCCTTGCCGATACGGAAGCTGGTGTTGCTGGCGATTGCCTTGCGCTTGCTGTCGGTGGTCAGGCCGGTGTACGGGTTGGTGTCGAATTTGCACAGGCGGTCGACCGGATCGATGTCCTCCGGCGCGCAGCCAGGCGCAGCGACGATGTTGGTGCTGCTCAGGTAGTAGTTACCGGTCGGCGAGTACGCGCTCTTTGCGTCGTAGGTCGAGCGGCCCGGGGTCAGGCGGTGCCAGGACGGATAGTGGCGCGCCAGGTCGGCCTGGGAGTAGCCGTCGCGCTTGTAGGCTTCGGCGGTGATGTAGGTGTTGTAGCCGTCTTCGTCGATGTCGCCGAAGCCGAAGATCGCCGATACGTTGCGGCTGCGGTCTTCCTTGAAGTGCTGAGGCTCCTTGTATTGGCCGCGGATCTTGGCGCCCTGGAAGTCCTTGCGCAGGATGATGTTGATCACGCCGGCCACGGCGTCCGAGCCGTAGATGGCCGATGCGCCGTCCTTCAGGACCTCGATGCGCTCGATCGCATCGCTGGCGATGGCGTCGAGGTTGGTGAAGTTCTGCTGGGCGCCGTCGGACAGGCCGTACTGCGCGATGCGGCGGCCGTTGACCAGGACCAGGGTCGAAACCTTGCCCAGGCCGCGCATGCTCACGCCCGAGGAACCGGTCGCGAAGCTGCCCGAGGAGCTGTTGGACGAGTTGATGCTGGTGTCGATCGAAGCCGTCGAGGTCAGGATGCCCAGGGCGGTCGCTTCGCCGGTCTTTTCGATATCGTCGCGGTTCAGGATCTGGACCGAACCGGCAGCTTCCGCTTCGGTACGCTTGATGCTACTACCGGTGACTTCCACGCGCTGCATCTTGACTTCAGGCGTGCTCGTTTGCTGCGCAATGGCGAAGGCAGGGAATGCCATCGTCAGGGCCATCGCGATGGTGCTCTTACTCAAAGTACTTTTGTGCTTCAAAACGACTCCAGTTTGTTAAACTTTTTTTAATAACCCATTCACTAGCGCAGCTCCATGCTACGGATTACGCAAGGACAGTTAAATACTGTTGCACAACATTACCGCGTTGCAAAGTCAAAACAGAAACTTTTGGCATTTACTGTCCATCTCCGTGATTTTTGTCGTGTATTTGCCACAACGAAATTACGCGAAGTATCACGAGCCAAATTAAATTCGGCGTTAATTTATTAACAAAAGGGGAAATTCGGCTGGTGTTGGGTGAGCCCACAGACAACGTGTGGCGTCGCCACCATGCGGCAGGGACGCGGCAAGGATGCGGCAGAGGGTGGCGCAGGTGCAGGCGCGCAAGCCGTCCGGCCGGGCTGCGCACCGCCCGGCCATGGCATGCCGTGAGGAAGGTTTAGCCCGGGGCGACGGGCGCCAGCATCCTGTCGACCAGCTCGATCCAGTGCGTCACCGGGGTAGCGGTGCCCGACTGCAGGTGCGTCACGCAGCCGATGTTGGCCGAGACGATCTCGCCGGCGCCGGTGGCCGCCAGGTTCGCCAGCTTGCGGTCGCGCAGTTCGTGCGCGATCTCAGGGTGTAGCACGGAATAGGTGCCGGCCGAGCCGCAGCACAGGTGGCTATCAAGGCACAGCACCACGTCCACGCCGACCGCGCGCAGCACGCCCTCGACCTTGCCGCGGATCTGCTGGCCGTGCTGCAGCGTGCAGGGCGGGTGGAAGGCCACGCGCTGGGCGCCCTTCCCCGCCATCTGCAGCGCCAATTGCGCTTCGAACTGCGGCAGGATCTCGGACAGGTCGCGCGTCAGCAGCGAGATGCGCGCCGCCTTGGCCGCATAGTGCGGATCGTGGGCCAGCAGGTGGCCGTACTCCTTGACCGTGACGCCGCAGCCCGAAGCCGTCATCACGATCGCCTCGACCTGTTCAATGTAGGGCCACCAGGCGTCGATGTTGCGTCGCATGTCGTCCAGGCCGCCGGCCTGGTCGTTCATGTGGTAGCGCACCGCGCCGCAGCAGCCGGCCTGCGGCGCCACCAGCAGCTGCACGCCGACCGCGTCCAGCACGCGCGCGGTGGCGGCATTGATGCTGGGCGCCATCGCCGGCTGCACGCAGCCTTCCA
>DOUW01000268.1 GCA_003520365.1 Massilia sp. | reverse complement strand
GATCGAGACCGTGCAGCTGGCCGGATCGAGCACCACGGCGCCGGCGCGCAGCGGCGCCTCGGCCAGGTGCGGGCTTTTCCGGCGCAGCAGCGCGCGCGCGCGCGCCAGCAGTTCGCGCGGCGAGAACGGCTTGGTGACATAGTCGTCGGCGCCGGTGTTCAGGCCGGCCAGCTTGTCCTCTTCCATGCTCTTCGCGGTCAGCATGATGACCGGGATGTCCTGGAAGTCGCGGTCGGCGCGCAGGCGCGCCAGCAGGCGCAGGCCGCTCTGGTCGGGCAGCATCCAGTCGAGCAGCAGCAGGTCCGGCTTGCCGTGGGCGATACTGTCCCAGGCCGCGGCGGTGGTGCCGACCGACCTGATCGTCCAGCCGGCCTCGCGCAGCGAGTAGCTCACCAGCTCGACGATCGCCGGTTCGTCCTCCACCACCAGTACGATCGTGTTGCTCATCCGGTCAGCCCTCGTGCGCCGCGGGTTTGCTGTGGCGGATGTCGCGCCCTTCGACCACGTAGATCACGTACTCGGCGATGTTCTTGGCGTGGTCGCCGATGCGCTCGATGGCCTTTGCCACCCACAGCGTGTCGAGCGCCGAGGAGATCGTGCGCGGATCTTCCATCATGAAGGTGATCAGGTTGCGCAGGATGGTACGGAACTCGTGGTCGACGACTTCGTCGGCCGCGATGATCTGCATCGCCTGCTTGCCGTCGAGACGGGCAAAGGCGTCGAGGGCATCGTGCAGCAGGTCGGAGGTCGCCTTGCCGATGGTGCGAATCATGTCGAAGTGGGCGAAGCCGGCGTTGCCGCGCGCGTGCAGGTTCTTGGCGGTGCGCGCGATCTTCGAGGACTCGTCGCCGATGCGCTCCAGGTCAGTGATGACCTTGATGGTCGCCATCACGGTGCGCAGGTCGTTGGCGGTCGGCTGGCGGCGCACGATCAGGTGGCTGCAGGCGTCGTCGAGCTGCACTTCGAGCTGGTTCACCGCATGGTCGTCGGCCATCACCTTGTCGGCCTTGGCCGGGTCGTCGACGCGGAAGCAGTTCAGCGCTTCCTCGAACTGGGTTTCCACCATGCCGCCCATCAGCAGGACCTTGGAGCGGATCGATTCCAGTTCCTGGTCGTACTGCTTTGAAGAATGCTCGCCAATCATTACTGCTCTCCCTGGTATGCGTTATTGTCCGGACCGTCGATCAACCGAAACGACCCGTGATGTAGTCTTGCGTCTCTTTCTTGCTGGGGTTCATGAACAGCTGGTCGGTCTCGCCGAATTCCACCAGTTCGCCCAGGTACATGTATGCAGTGTAATCGGAGCAGCGCGCCGCCTGCTGCATGTTGTGGGTCACGATCGTGATCGTGTAGTCCTGCTTCAGCTCGCTGATCAGTTCCTCGATCTTCGCGGTCGAGATCGGATCGAGCGCCGAGGTCGGCTCATCGAGCAGCAGCACGTCCGGCTTCACCGCCACGCCGCGCGCGATGCACAGGCGCTGCTGCTGGCCGCCGGACAGCGACAGGCCGCTCTTGCTCAGCTTGTCCTTCGCCTCTTCCCACAGCGCCGCCTTCTTCAGCGCCCACTCGACGCGCTCGTCCATCTCGCCCTTCGACAGGTTCTCGTAGAGGCGCACGCCGAAGGCGATATTGTCGTAGATCGACATCGGGAACGGGGTCGGCTTCTGGAACACCATGCCGATCTTGGCGCGGAGCATGTTCACGTCCACGCCCGGTGCGAGGATGTTGCGGCCGCGGTACATGATCGACCCTTCGGCGCGCTGCCCCGGATACAAATCGTACATGCGGTTCAGGGTGCGCAGCAGGGTCGACTTGCCGCAGCCGGAAGGGCCGATAAAGGCGGTCACCTGCTTCTCGTGGATGTCGAGCGAGACGTTCTTCAGGCTCTGGCTCTTGCCGTAGAAGAAATCCAGGTTCGAGATCTCGATCGTCTTGGTCTTGGCCGACGGCGTCGGCGTCGGGGTCGGGGTTGCCATAGCTTGGGTCATGGTTATCAGGATAAATTAACGCGGGGTCTTCTGCGTGAACAGGGTGCGCGACAGGATGTTCAGGAACAGCACGGTGAAGGTCACCAGCAGCGCGCCGCCCCAGGCCAGCGAGCGCCAGTCGTCGTAGGGGCTCATCGCGTAGGTGTAGATCACGACCGGCAGGTTGGCCAGCGGCGCGTCCATGTCGGTGCTGAAGAACTGGTTGTTGAGCGCGGTGAACAGCAGCGGCGCGGTTTCGCCCGAGATGCGGGCCAGGGCCAGCAGCACGCCGGTGATCACGCCGGCCTTGACGGCGCGCAGGCGCACCAGCATCGCCACCTTCCAGCGCGGGGCGCCGAGGGCAAAGGCCGCCTCGAGCAGGCTGTTCGGCACCAGGCGCAGCATGTTGTCGGTGGTGCGTACGACCACGGGGATGGCGATCAGCGCCAGCGCGATCGAGCCGGCATAGCCCGAGAAATGCTTCACGTTGGCCACGTACAGGGCGTAGACGAACAGGCCGATCACGATCGACGGCGCCGACAGCATGATGTCGGTCACAAAACGGGTGACCTGGCCGAAGCGGTTGGTCTCGCCGTACTCGGCCAGGTAGATGCCGGCCAGGATGCCGACCGGGGTCGATACCAGGGTCGACAGGCCGACCATCATCAGGCTGCCGACGATGGCGTTGCGCAGGCCGCCTTCGCTGCCGGGGGCCGGGGTGTCGAGGCTGAACATCGGGCCGGAGAGCGCGCCGAAGCCCTGGATCAGCAGCGTGGCCAGGATCCAGGCCAGGAAGGCCAGGCCGATCGCCATCGCCAGCACCGACAGGGCGATGCCGATGCGGTGCGCCAGCAGGCGCCGGCGGTACACGGGGTTCTTGACGATGCCGTTCATTTCACACCTTCCTTGCGGGACATCCCCACCAACATCAGTTTTGCAGCGGCGAGCACGACGAAGGTGATCGCGAACAGGATCAGGCCGAGGGCGAACAGCGAGGACACGTGCAGGCCCGGCGTCGCTTCGGCGAATTCGTTGGCCAGGGTCGAGGAAATCGAGTTACCAGGCATGAAGAGCGAGGCCGAGAGTTCGTGCGCATTGCCGATGACAAAAGTGACGGCCATGGTTTCGCCCAGCGCCCGGCCCAGGCCCAGCATCACGCCGCCGACCACGCCGTTGCGGGTGTAGGGCAGCACGACCTTGCGCACCACTTCCCACTTGGTGCAGCCCAGCCCGTAGGCCGATTCCTTCAGCACGGCGGGGACGATCTCGAACACGTCGCGCATCACCGAGGAGATGAAGGGGATGATCATCACGGCCAGGATCAGGCCGGCGGTCAGGATGCCCATGCCCATCATCGGGCCCTGGAACAGCTGGCCGATGACCGGCAGCTGGCCGAGGGTGTTCTGGAGCAGCGGCTGCACGTAGTCGGCGAACAGGGGCGCGAACACGAACAGGCCCCACATGCCGTAGATGATCGACGGCACGCCGGCCAGCAGCTCGACGGCGGTGCCCATCGGACGGCGCAGCCAGGCGGGGCAGATCTCGGTGAGGAACAGGGCGATGCCGAAGCTGATCGGGAAGGCGATCAGGAGCGCGATCAGCGAGGTGGCGACCGTGCCCCAGATGGCGATCAGGGCGCCGTAGCGGTCTTCGACCGGGTCCCACTCGACGGTGGTGATGAAGGCGGCGCCGAATTCCTTGAAGGCGGGCGCGGCGCCGATCGCCAGCGAGACGATGATGCCGAGCAGGGCCAGCAGCACGCTGGCGGCGAACAGCAGGGTAATTTTGTGGAACAGGAAGTCCTGGATGCGCTGGTTGCGCATGGTCTTGCGCAGGGCGGCATGTTCGTGGTCGGCCGCGGCCAGGCGGGCCTCGTCCTCGATTGCGACGGAAGGATGTGCGCTCATGTGATGTTCTTGTGTGTGCCGCGATGATCGCCGCCGGGCTGGCCCGGCGGCTTGGCTCGGTGCTTCGCTTGGTGCTTCGTTTAGTGCTTCGTTATCGCGTGATTACCAGAGTGCCTTGCCGGCGGCGTCCTTCACGTTCGCGCGCCAGGCATCCTGCACCAGCTTGGTGACGGCGTCGGGCATCGGCACGTAGTCCAGGTCGGCGGCGGCGGCGTCGCCTTCGCGATAGGCCCAGTCGAAGAACTTCAGCACTTCCTTGCCCTTCGCAGCGTCGGCCTGGGCCTTGTACATGATGATGTACGAAGCACCGGTGATCGGCCAGCTGGCCTTGCCCGGCTGGTCGGTCAGCACCACGCCGAAGCCCGGCGCCTTGGCCCAGTCGGCGCTGGCGGCGGCAGCCTTGAAGGCGGCGTCGTCCGGCTGGAGGAAGGCGCCTTCGCGGTTCTGCAGCTGGGTGTGCGCCATGCGGTTCTTCTTGGCGTAGGCCCACTCGACGTAGCCGATCGCGCCCTTGATTCGCTGCACGTTGGCGGCCACGCCCTCGTTGCCCTTGCCGCCCACGCCGGTCGGCCATTTGACCGAGGTGCCGGCGCCGATCTTCAGCTTCCAGTCCGGGCTGGCCTTGGCCAGGTAGTCGGTGAACAGGAAGGAGGTGCCCGAGCTGTCGGCGCGGCGCACGACCGTGATGTTATCGGCCGGCAGCTTGACGCCCGGGTTCAGGGCGGCGATCGGCTGCGCGTTCCACTTGGTGATCTTGCCCATGAAGATGTCGGCCAGCACCGGGCCGGTCAGCCTGACCTGGCCCGGGGCCACGCCCGCGATGTTCACGACCGGGACCACGCCGCCCATGACGGCCGGGAACTGGAACAGCCCGGCGGCCTCCAGGTCCTGCGCCGGCAGCGGCATGTCGGACGCGCCGAAGTCGACGGTCTTCGCCTTGATCTGCTTGATGCCGGCGCCCGAGCCCACCGACTGGTAGTTCATGCCGTTGCCGCTGGCCTTCTTGTACATTTCCGCCCACTTCGCGTAGATCGGATAGGGGAAGGTCGCGCCGGCGCCGGTGATGTTGACCGCCTGGGCAGCGCCTGCCGCCAGGGTGGCGGCGGCCACCGCGACGGAGAGGAGCAAGTGCTTCATACGCATATCGATATCCTTTCAGAAAGTGGCGCGGACTGCGCCCCGGGCTGCCCCGGTTCAATTAGCGCGAAGTCTACTGCCCGAATATGACAAGTTGATGACACGGCCCTGCCGCCTGCCAGGGCGCATGACCATGTCATCGAATCGATGACATGGCGGCCGGGCGTGTCACACGTGTGTTTCAGCACTGTGTCGGCCCGATGACGACCGCGTGCACGCCCATGACGTGGGTTCCGGCGTCATGGTGCCGCGAAGCGCGGATGGCCGTCACACAATTGATGACGGCTAGTTTTCACTGGGTGCGCGGCCGCCCGGCCCGGCGCGGATTGCCGCCACGGTCGAGCGAAGCCGGCTGCAAATATAGGCGGGCCCCACTCTTGTAAATACATCGCCGGCTGCTATGCTCCAAGTGTCATCTTGACACGGAGGGGATGCTGAAGAGCGTTTGAGTCGTATGTGGAATATGTTTGTTTTTGCAATCCTGAGTGGCATGGTTGGCCTGATTGCCTACGAAATCTTCCAGGAAATCGGAGGCAGCTCGGAAACCCTGCACGACCGCTATCACGAATAGCGAATAGCCTGCTGCGCGGGCCGCGTCAACACGTAAAAAGCGGCGAGGCCCGATGGGCACTCGCCGCTTTGCTTTTTGCACCCGATCGTCAGCGCAGGAAACGCGAGAGCGCGGTCATGGCAGCCAGCTCCAGGTTGAGGAACTGGAAGCCGACCTTGAAATCGCCGCCGCTGAGGATGCAGTACTGGGCCTTGGCGCGCGTGTTCACCGGAACGATATTGCCGTCGACCAGGAGGTCGAAGCGCAACTGGGCCGACTGGCCGACACCGACCGGGTGCGGCACGCTGACGCTGACGCCGTTGGCGCCGATGTCGGAGGTGCGGCCCAGCACCGGCGCCGCGCCTTCGACGGCCAGCATGGCGCGGGTCTTGAATACCTTGCGTGGGGACTGCCTGTTATCTGTCTGCACGATTTACCAGCTGAAACTTTGGAACGGGCCCAATTATAGGCAAAAACGCATGCCCCCGCTGAGCCCGGCCCGGTTTCGGCCTGGTCAATCCAGTTCGCGCAGCTTGCTGAATGCCTGGTCGATGCGCTCGACCGAGATGATGTTCATGCCCTCGATTTTCTGCTTGGGCACGTTCGCCTTCGGGATGATCGCCGTCGAGAAACCCAGCTTGGCCGCTTCCTTCAGGCGCTCCTGGCCGCGCGGGGCCGGGCGAATCTCGCCGGCCAGGCCGACTTCGCCGAACACGACCAGGCCGCGCGGCAGCGGCTTGTTGCGCATTGACGAGTTGATCGCCAGCAGCACCGCGAGGTCGGCCGCCGGCTCGGCGATCTTCACCCCGCCGACCGCGTTGATGAACACGTCCTGGTCGAAAGCGGCGATGCCGGCGTGGCGGTGCAGCACGGCCAGCAGCATCGCCAGGCGGTTCTGTTCCAGGCCGACCGACAGGCGGCGCGCATTCGGCAGGTGGCTGGCGTCGACCAGGGCCTGGATCTCGACCAGCAGCGGCCGCGTGCCCTCCTGCGTCACCATCACGCAGGAACCCGGCACCTGGCTGTCGTGCTGGGACAGGAACAGCGCCGAGGGGTTCGACACCCCTTTCAGCCCCTTTTCCGTCATGGCGAACACGCCCAGTTCGTTGACGGCGCCGAAGCGGTTCTTGATCGCGCGCACCAGGCGGAAGCTCGACTGGGTGTCGCCTTCAAAATAGAGCACGGTGTCGACGATGTGCTCGAGCACGCGCGGACCGGCCAGCGCGCCCTCTTTCGTGACGTGGCCGACCAGGATGATGGTCACGCCGGTCTGCTTCGCCACGCGCGTCAGCTGCGCCGCGCACTCGCGCACCTGCGACACCGAACCCGGCGCCGCCGTCAGCGCGTCGGAGTACAGGGTCTGGATCGAGTCGATCACGGCCACTTCCGGCTTCAGGTCGGCCAGCGTGCCGAGGATCTTCTCGAGCTGGATCTCGGCCTGCAGTTTGAGGTCCTTGGCGTCGACCGCCAGGCGCTTGGCGCGCAGCGCGATCTGGGCGCCGGATTCCTCGCCGCTCACATATAAAGTACTGCGCACCGAGGCCAGGTTCGCCAGCGCCTGCAGCAGCAGGGTCGACTTGCCGATGCCGGGGTCGCCGCCGATCAGCACCACGCCGCCGGCGACCAGGCCGCCGCCCAGCACGCGGTCGAATTCCTCGATCCCGGTGCCGAAGCGCGGCACGTCGATCGCCTCGATGTCGGCGAGCGACAGCACCGGCGCGGTCTGCGCCAGCGCCTTGTGGTGCTGGGTCTGCGACATGCGGTTCACGCCGGCGCTTTCCGCCACCGTCTCGACCATGGTGTTCCAGGCCTTGCAGTCGGGGCACTGGCCCATCCAGCGGCTCGCTACGCTGCCGCACTCGCTGCACACGTACTGGGTTTTTGCCTTAGCCATGGGTTCCCATCCGTCCTTCGCTCACGCGCACGCGCGGCGCGAGTGCGCACATCAATTCATAGCCGATGGTGCCGGAAGCGCTCGCCACCTCGTCGATCGGCAGGCCGTCGCCCCAGAGCGTGACCTTGCTGCCGACGCGCGCGTTGGCGATCGGCGTCAGGTCCACCGTCATCATGTCCATCGACACCCGGCCGACCACGGTGGTGCGGATGCCGTCGACGATCACCGGGGTGCCGTGCGGCGCGTGGCGCGGATAGCCGTCGGCATAGCCGCAAGCCACCACGCCGACCTGCATCGGGCCGGTCGCTTCGAAACGGCTGCCGTAGCCGACCGTGTCGCCGGCGACCAGGTCCTGGATCGCGATGATCTCGGACGACAGGGTCATGGTCGGACGCAGGCCGAAGTCCTGCGCCGTGCGCCCGCCGCCCGGGGTGCCGCCGTAGAGCATGATGCCGGGGCGGACCCAGTCGTTTTGCAGTTCGCTGGCCAGCGCTTCGTTGTGCAGCACGCCGGCCGAGTTCGACAGGCTGCGCTCGCCCTCCAGGCCCTCGACGCCGCTGCAGAAGCGGCGCACCTGCTCGGCGATCGTCAGGCGCGGATGCTCGAGTTCGTCGGCGTTGGCGAAGTGGGTCATGTGGGTGATGTTGCGCACGCCTGGAATCGCGCGCAGGCGTTTGTAGGCGGCGGCGTATTCTTCAGGCTTGAAGCCGAGGCGGTTCATGCCGGTGTTCATCTTCAGGTGCACGTCGATCGGGCGGTACAGCTGGGTGTACTCGAGCATCTTGATCTGCTCGAGGCAGTGGACCGTGCTGTTGATGTTGTGCTCGGCCAGCAGCGGCACGTCGGAAACGTCGAAGATCCCTTCCAGCAGCAGGACCGGCTTGATCCAGCCGAGTTCGCGCAGGCGCAGGGCGTTCTCGGTCTCGATCAGGGCCAGGCCGTCGGCCTGGGCGAAGCCTTTCATGCCGCGCTCGAGCCCATGGCCGTAGGCGTTCGCCTTGACCACGGCCCAGAGCCTGGACTGGGGGGCGCAGGCGCGTGCGCGCGCCAGGTTATGCTGCATCGAATCGAGGTGGATGGTGGCGCAAAGCGGGCGTGGCATGGCAGGCGGACAGGAAAAAAATGACGAAAAAAGACCGGAAACCGGGCGAATCGCAAATTAGGTGAAGGGTTCTATTTTACCGGACCGGACGGGGTCCTGCCCGGCTGTTTTCTTTGGCGAGCCGACCTTTCATGGTATAAAGCAACCCACACTCGTTTTCAGATACTCTCGATGAACCGTGGTTTCTACACCATTATGGCGGCGCAGTTCTTCTCGTCGCTGGCAGACAATGCGCTGCTGTTCGTAGCCATTGACATACTGGTGACGATGAATGCCCCGGCTTCGCTGACTCCACTGCTGAAGCTGTCATTCGTCCTGTTCTACGTCCTGCTGGCCGCTTTCGTGGGCGCCTTCGCCGACGCCATGCTGAAGGGCCGCGTGATGTTCATCGCGAACCTGATCAAGATCTTCGGCTGCGCCCTGATGTTCATGGAGGTGCACCCCCTGCTCTCCTACGCCGTGGTCGGCTTCGGCGCGGCCGTGTATTCGCCGGCCAAGTACGGCATCCTGACCGAACTGCTGCCGCCGGAAAAGCTCGTCGCCGCCAACGGCTGGATCGAGGGCCTGACCGTGATGTCGATCATCTTCGGCACCGTGCTGGGCGGCGCGCTGGTGAGCCAGGCCGGCTCCGCCTTCCTGGTCGGCTTGCACGTCCCGGGCATCGACACCACCAGCGAGGCCGCGATGGCGGTCGTGGTCGGCATCTATATCCTTGCCGCGCTGTTCAACCTGCGCATTCCCGACACCGGCGCCCGCTACGAGCACCAGGAACGCAATCCGATGAAGCTGATCGCCGATTTCGCCAACTGCTCGGCCACGCTGTGGAAGGACAAGCTGGGCCAGATCTCGCTGGCCATCACCACCCTGTTCTGGGGCGCGGGCGCGACCTTGCAGTTCATCGTGCTGAAGTGGGCCGAGCGCTCGCTGGACATGCCGCTCGACAAGGCCACCAACCTGATCGGCGTGGTCGCGATCGGCGTCGCGGTCGGCGCGGCGCTGGCGGCGAAGATCGTGCCGCTGAAGAAATCGCTGACCGTGATCCCGATGGGCATCCTCATGGGCCTGGTCGTGACCGTGATGGTATTCGTCTACGACGTCGCCGTCGCCTACCCGCTGCTGGCCCTGATCGGCTTCCTGTCGGGCTACTTCGTGGTGCCGATGAACGCCCTGCTGCAGCACCGCGGCCACGTCCTGATGAGCGCCGGCCACTCGATCGCCGTGCAGAACTTCAACGAGAACCTGTCGATCCTGACCATGCTGGCGATGTACGCCATCATGATCACCCTGAACCTCGACCTGAACGTGATCATCGTGATCTTCGGCCTGTCGATCGCGGGCATCACTTACCTGATCCTCAGGCGCCACCAGCGCAACCAGGCGCAGCACGATTCGCTGGCCTTGATTGGCGAGCACAAGCATTAAGCGCCGCATTCGTAGGGTGGGCACGCCGTGCCCACGCGTTTCGTGCGTTTCACCCGGCTACGTGTTCGGAATCATCGCTCGATAACGTGTCACTCTGCCGCAAGCGGTTCTGTCGACGCCGCGTAGCGCTGCAGCCCTGTCAACAATATAGGACACGTGCGTAACGCGTGGGTACGCCGTGCCCACCCTACAAGCCTGCAAATAATATTTGCAATTAATTAATACTTACCAGACAATATTTCGCGTCGCATCGCCGGCACGGCGGGCTGCGGCGCGTTCGCGCCAGTCGTTCGGCACGATGAAGCCGCGCTCGATCTCTTCCACGCAGCCCGGCGTCTCGCGCACCACGGCCACCAGCACCGGCGAGGGCGATTCCTCGAACTGCGCTTCCAGCTCCGCGTGCAGCTGCGCGCGGTTCATCAACGAGGCGGCCGACATCGCGCGAAACGGCGCCAGCCACTGCAGGCGCGGCAGGATCAGGAAGGCATCCGCCCCGGTCGCATCCAGCTCCTCCAGCGCGCACCAGAACCCGCGGCAGTGCCCGGCCGTGATGCCGCTCATCGCCGGCCAGCTGCCGGCCGGATAGAACAGCCAGCCCTTCACCAGCGCGCGCGCCTGCGCCACCGGCCTGGGCAGCAAGGGCTGGGCCGCCGGATGCGCGCCCAGCTCGAGCT
>DOUW01000428.1:2600-2830 GCA_003520365.1 Massilia sp. | reverse complement strand
GGCGGCCAGCCTTCGAGGTCGATGCAGGCGCCGGCCGCGCCCAGCACGTGCGGTCCTCCGCTTTCGTTCACGCACAGCACGCCATCGGGTTCCTGCAGCAGCACGCCGGCGGCATGGGCCAGCACGGCGCGGGCGATCGCGCGCGGTTCCTGCAAGGCCACCAGTTCGACGCCGATACGGGCGATGCGCGTCAGGGCGTCGTGGCCGCGCTGGAGCGTATGCAGCTGCTG
>DOUW01000428.1:0-2589 GCA_003520365.1 Massilia sp. | reverse complement strand
AGCTCGGACTTGGTCCGGTAGTCGTTGATGTCGAGGTCGCGGATGGCCTCCATCTCGGGCGCGTAGCCAGGCTGGCCGGTGCGCAGGATGATGCGCAGCTCGCGCAGGCCGAGCGTCTCGCGGATGTGGCGCACCAGGTGCAGGCCGGCGTCGGGCTGCTCCATGACCACGTCGAGCAGGGCCACCGCGATGCCTGGCACGCGCGCCAGCACGTCCCTGGCCTCGGCGGCGGAATACGCGTGCAGGAACTCGAGCGGACGGCCGAGCAACTCCAGGCCGCCGAGGGCGAAGGTGGTGGTGGTGTGGACGTCGGCGTCGTCGTCGACGATCAGGATGCGCCAGGTGTCGCGCCGTGCGTGCGGCTGCGGCGCGCCGGTTGCAAGGGGCGCTTCGTCAAGGAATACCAGATCGTCGTGCGCCTCGGCGCCGTCTCCCGGCGTAATCGATGCGGGCATTGTTATTGCGTCTCCAGGATTAGACACGGCATTTCATACAGAACAAGTATAGCGGCAAAAACTTGAGCATGATCCCAAATATTTCCGTAAGGCAAAAATAAATGGGATGATGCAACGGGATCCCGCTCGGAGGCTACGGCTTTCAGTCCGGCGCGGGGCTGGTAGAATGGTCTTTTCGCTACTTCACCTGTCTACCATGTCTGGCAATACTTTCGGCAAGCTGTTCTCCGTTACCACCTTCGGCGAGTCGCACGGTCCCGCGATCGGCTGCGTCATCGACGGCTGTCCGCCGGGCATGGCGCTGTCGGAAGCCGACATCCAGCCCGAGCTCGACCGCCGCAAGCCCGGCACCTCGCGCCACGTCACCCAGCGCCAGGAGTCCGACCGGGTCGAGATCCTGTCCGGCGTCTACCAGGGCGTCACCACCGGCACCCCGATCGCGCTGCTGATCCGCAACGAAGACCAGCGCAGCAAGGACTACGGCAACATCGCCGAGACCTTCCGTCCCGGCCACGCCGACTATACCTACTGGCACAAGTATGGCGTGCGCGATCCGCGCGGCGGGGGGCGTTCGTCGGCGCGCCTGACGGCGCCGGTGGTCGGGGCCGGGGCGGTGGCGAAGAAGTGGCTGCGCGANNTGCGCGAGCGCCACGGCGTCGAGTTCATGGGCTGCATGCGCCAGCTGGGCGAGATCGAGGTCCCGTTCGGCGGCTGGGAGCACGTGGCGCACAATCCCTTCTTCGCGGCCACGGACGATGCCGGCCTGCTGGCGCGCATGGAAGCCTACATGGACGAGCTGCGCCGCGCGGGCGACTCGATCGGCGCGCGCATCGACGTGGTGGCGCGCGGCGTGCCGGTCGGCTGGGGCCAGCCGATCTACGACAAGCTCGACGCCGACATCGCCTACGCGATGATGGGCATTAACGCGGTCAAGGGGGTCGAGATCGGCGCCGGCTTCGCGTCCGTCGCGCAGAAGGGCTCGGAGCACGGCGACGAGCTCACGCCCGAGGGCTTCGTGGGCAACCACGCCGGCGGCGTGCTGGGCGGGATCTCCAGCGGGCAGGATATCACGGTCTCGCTGGCGATCAAGCCGACGTCGTCGATCCGGGTGCCGCGCCGCTCGATCGACAAGGCGGGCACCCCGAGCACGGTCGAGACCTTCGGCCGCCACGACCCTTGCGTGGGCATCCGCGCCACCCCGATCGCGGAAGCGATGCTGGCCCTGGTGCTGATCGACCACGCGCTGATGCAGCGCGCCCAGTGCGGCGACGTGCGCGTGGACACGCCAAGGATTTGATGTAGGGTGGGCGGCTCCACCGGGGTCCAAGAACCTACGCGGCTGGTTCGCCGCCCACGCGTTCAAGCGGCGGNNCGTGCGTTGAACGCGTGGGCGGCGTACGATTTTGCGCTATGCCGGCTCCAGGGCCGAGCCGCCCACCCACGTCCCTCAGCGCGAGGCCAGCTCGGGATGGGCGCGCCGTTCGACGGTGCGCACCACCAGCGCGCGCAGGTCGTTGAGCAGCGAGAACTCGGCCTGGCTCAGGTGCACCGTGGGGAAGGTGTCGTCCCAGTCGCCGTAGACGAAGCCGACCGGCTGGCCGTGCAGGCACAGCGGGATCACGACGAAGCAGCGCGCCTCGGACAGCGTGCCGCGCCACCAGCCCGGCAGCTTGGCCGCGAACTTCGGGTCGCGCGCGTTCTCGATGAAGATCACGCGGTCGCTGGCGAGCGCCGCGTGGAATACATTGGCGTCGTAGCCGTCGTCGAAGACCAGGTTCGGCAGCAGCGCCTTGGCGCCGTCGCCCAGGCCCATCCTGGCCTGGTACTTGCTGTCGCGCCGGTTGCGCAGGAAAGCGAAGGCGCGCGTGCAGGACAGGCCCTTGAACATGGTTTCCAGCGCCATCGCCGTCATCTGGCCGGGGCTGGCGCCCTGGCCGGCGTCGCGCATGTCGGCCACGCCGCTCATCAGGATGCGGTTGCCGGCTTCGCGCTTGCGCTCGACCGCGTCGACCTTCGCGCGTTTTTCCGGCGGATTGGCCAGCGGCGCGATGGTGAGGTCGGTCGCGGCCTCGAGCCTGGCCTTGTCGACCGCGCCCAGGATGCGCTCGGGCTCGACGCCCAGCATCGGCGCGAA
>DOUW01000043.1 GCA_003520365.1 Massilia sp. | reverse complement strand
GCAGCACCGCGTCCAGCCGCGCCCGTCCCGCCTCGGCCTGGCGCGCCGCCTCGAGCGCTTCGCGCCGGCTCAGGCGCAGGGCCTCTTCCGCCTTCTTCTGCGCCGTGACCTCGATCGTCACGTGGTAGATGCACAGCAGCTTGCCGGCGGCATCAAAAATGGGCGTATTCGTGGCATTCCAGAAGCGCTCGACGAAGACCTCGTTCCCGTCCCGGCCACGCGAGCGGATCGGGTAACGCTGGGTCGGCATCGATTGCGGCTGGCCGGTCGCGATCACCCGCGCCAGCGAATTGCGCAGCGCCATCACGCCATTGCTGGCGGGGTCGTCCGGATCGTCCGGCGGCGCGGGCAAGGCGACGAACAGGCGCTGCCCGACCAGTTGCTCCCGGGTGTGGGCGACATTGCACAGAAAGGCCTCGTTGACGTCAAGGATGACCGGATCCTCGCTCGGGGACAGGATATAGGCGCCAATCGGGAAACTGGCGAAGATCGACTGGTAGAGAGGGGTGTCGAGCATGGGGCACTTTCGAATGTCAGGCTAGCGGTTTAGGCTAGCCCAGCAATTCGAAAGCGCCAGTGCGGTAATTAACGGTAGTCCATAGATGCTTACTGGAAACAATCACGCCGGGTAGGGCGGCATGATTGTTTCACCTGCGCTATCCCCGACGACGACGTGCCATCAGTCCCGCCATGCCCAGCAGCGGCAACACCAGCGCCAGCGAGGACGGCTCAGGCACCGTCGCCACGATAGCGAAGCGGTCGCCCACGTTCAGGCCGCGGGTGTCGAGGAACCAGTCGCCGGCCCCGTCGACGAGCAAGGGGTTGCCGAAGTGGAATTCCGCCCATTCAGGCTTGGCGAAGCCGATGTGCGCGTAGTCCGGCGCTTGCGTGACCTGGCCGAGCGTGCCGAAGGTCGGCATCACGCTGCCATACGAGGCGAAGCCGATGCCGCTCAACTTGAAGACGAACTGGTTCAGCGCCGTGCCGCTCAGGTTGCGCACGATGGCATTCAGGCTCAGCGGGCCGAGCAGGTCTTGTTCCTCGATCGCGAAGCTGAAACGGCTGGTGCCCAGCTTTTCCAGGTCGAGGTCGAAGGAGACGCTGCCGGCGCTGCTGTAGTCGGTAACCGTGTTGCCGGCCGATAGTTCCGACGTGAGCAGGACGGCGGCGTGGCTCGATGCGGCCAGCGTCATCGCGGCGGCAAAGGCGAGGATGGATTTGGTGATGGTCATAGTGCTCCCCTTGTCTATGTTGGATTTACAGCGGGCCCCTGGCCCAGGGACCGGTGATCGCGAAGGTGATGCCCGGCGTCTGGATGTTGACGAACAGGTAGCGGCCGGTCGGGTCGAAGCAGGCGCCGGCGAACTCGTTGCCGCGGTGGTCACCCGCGAGCGCGACCAGCTTGTTCGCGCCCTGCAGCTGGGCAGCGCTGAGCATCACGTTGTTCTTGGCGAAGATGTAGGCGTCGCCGGCGTCGGTGATGCCCATCAGGCGCTGGCCGAAGCCGAAGGAATCGGTGGCGGCGGTCGAGGCGTCCTCGCAGACGAGCAGCGCGTTGCGCGGGCTGACCGTCAGGTTGTCGCCCATGTTGCCGACCAGCGGGCTCGGGCTCGAGTAGATGCACTTCAGGACTTGGCTAGCGAGGTCGAGCTCCCAGATCGCGCCGCGCGAGACGGCACCGCCCGAGGTGTCCATCACGTACATCTTGCCTTGCGCATACCAGATGCCTTCGCCGCGGTTCATGCGCAGCGCGCCCTGCACCCAGCCCTGCACGAAGGGGCCGGCGGCATTCGTGATCCGGATGCCGGTCGGACCCTCGGCGTCGCCGCGGTTGCGGTCCGGGTCGGCGATCGTCACCCATTCCAGTTCGTAGGTCGCGTCGACCGTCGCGGTGGCCAGGTTCACGTTCGGGCTGCCCTTCACTTTCGCCATCTGCAGCACGCCGCCCATGGCCAGCGAGCCCGGCGCACCGCTGCGCACGTCCGGCACATAACGGTAGAAGCCGGACTTGCCCGAGGAGTCCTCGGTCTGGTAGACCATGCCGGTCACTGGATCGACGGCCGCGGCCTCGTGCGCGAAGCGGCCCATGCCGACGATCGGCAGGCCGGTGGTCAGCTTCGGATCGGCATGCACCTCGAACACATAGCCGTGCTTCTTGCCGGCCGGGCTGATGGCGTCCGAACCGACTTCTTCGCAGCTGAGCCAGGTGCCCCAGGGCGTGATGCCTCCTGCACAGTTGGTCTGGGTCCCGCCCAGGCTCGGGGTCATGCTGACCCAGTGTCCGTCGCGGAAGACCAGGTTGGTGGTGCCGCCGCCGAAGCGGTTGTTGGACCCGGCGCTGCTGCTGCCGCTGTCGTAGACGCCGGGCGCGTTCAGGAAGTTGGCCGGGGCCGTAGAGCCGATCTCGTGGTTACGCACCAGCACCAGCTCGCTGCTGCGGCCGACCTTGCGCGCGACGACCACGCCCATGCCGTCATGGCCGCCCGGACAGGCTTTGCCGTCGGTCATCAGGTCGCCGCGCCAGCCGAAGCTTTTATAGGTAAAGCCCGGCGGCAGTTGCAGCAGCGGCAGGCCGGTCGTCATGTCCCTGGCCGGGGCAATCGGGCCGTACGGACTGGGGATGAGGGTCGTGGCGCCGTTGGCGGCCAGCGCCTGTTGCGTCTGCATTGCGGCAAAGGCGCCGACGAAGGGCAGTGCCGACGCACTGGCCATGCCTTTGAGCAAATTGCGCCGCGACGGCGAGAGGTCCTTGTTTGTCATGCTGAGCATTCTCCAAAGTGGGATCGGCCGGACTGGTCCGGCGATGGACTGGAGGGCTGGCGACGGCCTGGATGGCGGCGTCACGCGGGCCCGGCCTGCGCTTGTGTCGCGCAGACCGATGCATTAAAACAAACAAAAATGTCGTGCCGATGACAGCAAAA
The DNA here is from genome assembly GCA_003520365.1 of Massilia sp. Taxonomy (GTDB): domain Bacteria; phylum Pseudomonadota; class Gammaproteobacteria; order Burkholderiales; family Burkholderiaceae_D; genus Telluria; species Telluria haematophila. The sequence continues at coordinate 15,461 of DOUW01000043.1, read as the reverse complement.
CGACAATCTCAGGAAGTCGACTGCTTTTGTGCGACGCGCACGCGCTTGAGCTCAGTACTCAACCACTGCGCGCTCGGAATCGGCTGGGCATCGCCGCAACGCGCCCGGTAGGGCTTGCCGCTGAGGCTGCTTTCGGTGGCGGCGCGCGCGATGAAGGCTTCGGCGTTCGGCACCAGCTTGCGCTCCCGCAGGTAGTCGTACTTGCGTTCCAGGTGGCTGCGCGCCGGCCCGGCGTCATGCCACTTGCCGTTGCGCTCGAACTGGCAGCTGGACGCGCCGACGAAGTCGAGCAGTTGTCGCACTTCGGCCTGGGTGCGCGCGGCGTCCTGCGCCAGGGCCGGCATGGCGTCGACCAGGCCCACGGTGCACATCGCGGCCGCAAGGAGTCGGACGATCCACATGTTGACTTCCTTTCGATGGCGTGAACAGGTCCTTGCCTTCTCACGCTGCAAACGCGAGAATCCATGTTTTTTCCGACATGCAAGAACTGTTAATCTTCCGGCATTATCATCAACGTTCCAAGGATACGCATGAACACAGCAAAGCCCGATACGTTTGAACTATCCCCGGCGCTGATGATCCAGCGCCGCACCGCCATCATCGTCGGCCTCGTCGGCATTGCCGAACTCATCTACGGCATAAGCACCGCGCCGCAGGGGCAGTTCAGGCTGCAGGTGTCCGGCCTGATCATGGGCGCCCTGCTCTTCTACGGCGGATTTCGAGTGGTCTCGGCGCTACGCTGGCTGGCCTTCCTCGGCATCCTTCCCTGCGTACTCGTATTTGTCTCGCAGTTCGCCCTCGTGCCGTGCGGACTCCAGCTCGCGCAGTGGCGACTGATGCCCGGCGCCGTTACGGCCCACTACGCCGCGCTGCTGGGGATCACCGCCTTGACGATCTTCGTGGCGCATCAACTCAGCCGGCCGGAACTGCTGGACGAACACCGGGCGGCGGGACGCGGGATGCGCGACATGCGCGTGCCGCTGACGCTTGGGCTGGTGGTGGCGCTCGGCGCAACCTGGTTCCAGTATCGGATACTCAACGGCGAAGAGGCGCAGCAGGCAAGGCAAATGGCCGCCGATAAATTCGGAGACCGCTACCAGTACTACATCAATGCCGTATGGATACAGGCCAGCAGTAACGGTACGAGCGTGTCGGCCACCGTCCAGGCCTGGAACGACAATGAGGTACTGCAGCTGCCGGTGCACTGGACGAAATAAGCGGCGGCCGCCGCGTCAGCTGCCGAGATTGAAAAAGATGCCGACAGCCAGCTCGGCCCAAAGGTAGACGAAGGCCAGCATGATCGCCGCCAGCCAGGGCAGGCGCTGCCGCATGTTGGGGAGCTTGCCAATTGCCAGTTCCATGGCGAAGCCGGCGCCGAGCAGCAGAACCGAGGCCACGACGAAATCGAGCGCGGTCCAGTCGACTTCCCTGGTGAACTGCATGGCCAGCAAGGGCACGAGCAGGATCGCGCCGGTTCCGAGCAGGACGCGCAGCACGCTTTTCTTGCCGAGGCCAGGTGCGTTACCGCCACTGCCGCTAGTCAATGCGCTCATCGTCGTCCTCCGGATAGGTGATGGTGGTCGGGATGACCAGTTTGCCAGCATTACGGGCCGCGTTCAACATGGCGTGACAGGGACGTAAAAAAAGCGGGCAGTGCCCGCTTTCTTCATGGTCGGGGGACCGATCAGGCTTTGGTACGGCGGCGCACGGCGATGCCGGCGCCCAGCATGGCGATACCGAACAGCGCCAGCGAACCCGGTTCCGGCACTTCACCGTTTTCGGCCAACTTGAACTGGCCGTTGCCGCCGATGAAGAAGTACTGGCCTGGACGGTTGCGGTAGCTGGTGCCGTTGCAGCCGGCGCCGTTGAAGCCGGCGAACTGGCAGGCCACTTCGCTCACCAGGCGGCTGGAGGGGCGGCCGACCGTGTTCGCGTTCGTGAAGGCAAACGAGAGGACCGATTCTTTCGACAGGTCGACGCCATTGCTGCGGAAGAAATATCCGCTGTCGAGCATGCCCGGCTCGGCGCTGGCGAACACACTGACCTGGCCGTTGTTCACCGGGCTGCCGTTGGCGTCGACGAGGCCGCCGCCGCCCACCAGCACGTTGAAGGTGGCGATCTGGTTGCCGAGGTCGGCGCCGAAGTGGCCGGCGGTGCTGCCGTACTGGCCATTGGTCGGGTTCTGGTACATCTTGATGGTGCCGCCGGTAAAGCTGAAGGCGCCGCCGAAGGTGCCGGTGCCGACCGCCTCGAAGGTCGCGGTGATGTTCCCGCCGGCATAGGTCTGCGGGAACAGCTTGCCGTTGCTGTCGGCCTGGGTGATGTTGAAGACAGCCGTTTCCTTGAAGGAGAAGTTACCGTTGCCGGTCGACGTCAGCTGGATGAAGGCGTTGCCGTTGACGTCCAGGTATTCGTTGATGACCTGGCCGCCGGCGAAGCCGCCGCCGGTGGGGTTGAACACCCAGTTATTCAGGACCGGACCCGCATGCGCAGCGCCAGCCGTGGACAGTGCGACAGCCGTAGCGCAGATGAGTTTCTTGAAGAGTTTCATTATCGGTTTTCCGTTGAGTATGGTTGTTGACCAACAACCTGTCCTCCAGAAGAGCAAGGGATATGCCAGAACCCCGAGCATCAATAGAATCAAACACTTGCGCTAAGCTGAATGCGTTCGCGTAAATACATGTAAGATTTTCCGACGCATTGCAGCATTCCGAAACTCAACAGTAATGTCTGGCGGATCAGCCGGCGCAGGCGCATCCTGTGCACCGGACATGGACAAAATGTCCAGTCGCGCAAAGCGGACGCAGCCGAAGCCGGACCTATAATGCCGATATGGGCAGGATGACGAAAAAGTGGGTCGCGTATGCCTGGATCGCCGGCCTGGCCATCCTGTTCAACGCGCTCGCCCCGGTCGTCTCGCAGTCGCTGAGCCTGGCGTCGCCCGCCGCTCGCCAGGTCGAAATCTGTACCGCGATGGGCATCGAAATGGTGGCGATGGGGACAGCGCCGGACGCCCCCGCTTCCGACCGCTTCCTCAAGGGGCTCATGCACTGCGCCTACTGCGCACCGCATGCCGGCTCCTTTGCCCTGTTGCCGCCGGCGGCGTTTGCCCTCGCCGCGCTTGGCGGACATGACCTCTACCCTCCTCTTTTCCATCGTGCGTCGCGCCCGCTGTTCGCGTGGTCCTTCGCGCAGCCGCGCGGCCCGCCTGCATCGGGCTGACGCTTTGTCATCTTGCAGTAGCTGCCGCGTTGTTGTTTGCATGACAGCGTAGGCGTGACGCATCCGCCCCCTGCGACGGCACAGCCCGTCAAGGTTCATCGTATGCGTTGAAGCTGCTGTGTCGCCGGACTCGCTGCGCATCTCGCCACATATAGCGAGCCGCATTGCACAGCCCCCGGGCTGTCACACGACCAGAAAACCATCATGAAATCGCATGCTCCTGTTGCAGCGGCGCCGTCGCGCCCTGCCCGCACATCCATTCAATTGGCCTGCCTGCTGGCGGCCGGCCTCATCGCGACGCCGGTCTTCGCCGACGAAGCGCCGATCCCGACCGTCCTTGTCAGCGGGGCGCCGATAAACGACACACTGCGCGGCAAGCTGCGCGACGACACCGCCACCGGATCCAACCTGGGCCTGTCGCGCCTGGAAACGCCGGCCAGCGTCGACGTCATCACCCGCAAGCAGCTCGAGGAAAGGGGCGACACCGGCCTGGTCGAGGCGATCACGCGCGCACCCGGCATCAGCAGCATGCCCCACCCCGGCAACGGCGGCTCCTCGCTCGCCGCGCGCGGCTTCACCGACACGGTGTCCGTGATGCGCCTGTACGATGGCATGCGCCAGTATGGCGGCGCCGGCATCACCTTCCCCTTCAGCACCTGGGCGGTCGAGCGCATCGAAGTGCTGCGCGGGCCGGCCGCGGTGATCTACGGCGAAGGCGCGATCGGCGGCGTGGTCAACGTGATCCCGAAGCAGCCGACCCGCGGCGCCGTGCACAACGAGGTGCAGGCGGCGCTCGGCAGCGAAGGCACGCGCCGGCTGGCCTTCGGCAGCGGCGGCGCCCTGGACGAACGCTGGTCCTACCGCTTCGACGCCAGCGACGAGCGTTCCGACGGCTGGGTCGAGATGGGCGACAGCAGCAACCGCGCGGTCTCCGGCGCGCTGCGCTTCGACGTCTCGCCCGAGCTGGACCTGCGCCTGAACCTGGCCCACGGCCGGCAAAAGCCTCTGCGCTATTTCGGTACGCCGCTGGTCGAGGGGCGCCAGCTGGAAGCCCTCGGCGGCAAGAACTACAACGTCGCCGACAGCCGCATCGACTACCAGGACACCTGGCTCGACCTGATGGCGAACTGGCGCCCGAACCAGCACACGACGGTGCGCAGCCGCCTGTACCACATCGACAGCCGGCGCCACTGGCGCAACGCCGAGGCCTACGTCTACAACCCAGCAAACGGCCTGGTCGACCGCTCGGACAACACCGAAATTTTGCACGACCAGACCCAGACCGGGAACACGACCAGCGCGACCTTCGAGGGCAGGCTGTTCGGCATGGACAACCGGATCTCCGCCGGCTTCGACATCAACAAGGCCTCGTTCACGCACACGAACAACACCTATGTCGGCTCCTCGGGCGCGGTCGATCCCTTCGATCCGGAACCGGGTTTCTTCACCAGTCCGGTGCCGACCATTCCCCGCTACCGCACCGAGGCGCGGCAGTATTCGCTGTTCCTCGAGGACCGGCTGGCGCTCACCGGCACATGGTCGCTGCTGGGCGGGCTGCGCTACGACCACGCGGACCTCGAGCGCCAGAATCTCGTCGCGGGCATCCTCGCTTTCGACAAGACCTTTGCCGACGTCGGCTGGCGCCTCGGGACCGTCTACGCGCTGGCGCCGGACTTCACCGTCTACGGCCAGTTTGCAAAGGCGGCCGACCCGGTCGGTTCGCTGCTCTTCCTGTCGCCGGCAAACAGCCGTTTCGAGAACGCCAGCGGGCGCCAGCTCGAAGTCGGCCTGAAGCGCGCGTTCTGGAACCGCCAGGGCGAATGGACGCTGGCCGCGTACGACATCACCAAGGACAAGCTGCTGACGCGCGACCCGGCCAATCCGGCGCAGAGCATCCAGGTCGGCAAGCGTTCATCCACCGGCATCGAGGGCACGCTCAGCATGACCTTGGCGCGCGACTGGACGCTGGACGCCAACGCGTCGATCCTGCGTGCGCGCTTCGACGATTTTGCCGAGCTGGTCGCCGGCACGCCCGTTTCGCGCGCCGGCAATCGCCCGCCCGACGCGCCGCAGCGCACCGCCAACCTCTGGCTGCGCTGGGACCTCCAGCCCGACTGGAGCGCCGGCGCCGGCCTGCGCCACGTCGGCGCGCGCTTTGCCGACAACGCCAACACCTTGCGCATGCCCTCGTACACCACGGTCGATGCCTCGCTGCGCTGGAAGGCGTCGCCACAGACGAGCCTCACGCTGCGCGGCTTCAACGTCTTCGACAAGCGCTACTTCGCCACGGCCTACTACACGCCGACGCAGTGGCTGCTCGGCCCGGACCGCCGCGTCGAGCTGGTGCTGGATCACCGCTTCTGATGGGGGATGAGCATGTCGATCACATCGCGTGCCAAGCGCATGGTCTTCCTCGTCCACCGCTGGACGGGCGTCTCGATGTGCGTGCTGATGGCGCTGTGGTTCGTCAGCGGCATGGTGATGCTGTTTGTCGGCTATCCGAAGCTGACGCCGTGGGAGAGGCTGGGCGGTTTGCCTTCCTTGCCCTCTTCCATCTGCTGCATCTCCATGGAGGCGGCGCTGGCGCAGAGCCAGGCGCCGGGCGAGGTCAAGGGCATAGCGCTGACCTCGATCGGCGGACGGCCGCACTATGTGCTCACTGAAGGCCATGGCGGTCGCTTTGCAGTCGACGCCGCGACCGGCGCCCGCCTTGCCATCGGCCCGGCGCAGGCGCTGGCGGCGGCGCGTTCCTTCATGCATGGCGCCGGCGGCGAGTATGCCGGCGTCGTCGATGAAGACCGCTGGACGCATTCGCGCTCGCTCAATCCGCACCGGCCGCTGCACGTGGTCGACATGCGGGACGCGGCGTCGACGCGGCTGTACGTCTCCTCGGCGACCGGCCAGGTCGTGCTCGACGCGCCGCGTGCCGAGCGCCTGTGGAACTTCGCCGGCGCCTGGCTGCACTGGCTCTACATGTTCCGCAATCGGCCGACCGATCCCGTGTGGAGCTGGACGGTGATCGTGTTATCCGGCGTTGGCGTGGTCGCGGCTTTCACGGGAGCGCTGAACGGCCTCTGGCGCTGGCGCTTCTCGGGTGCGTACAAGAGCGGGTCGAAGTCGCCGTTCCGGGAAGCTTACCTGCGCTGGCATCACATCCTCGGGCTGGTGTTCGGCACGGTGCTGCTGACCTGGATCTTCAGCGGCTTGATGTCGATGAATCCGCTGGGGGTGTTCGATGCCAAGGGCGCGCGGCCGGATGTGGCGGCGTTCGAGGGTGGCAGTCCTTCGGCAGTACGTTTGCCGGTCGGGGTGCCGCAGGTGCTGGCGATGCTGTCGGCGCAGGGATTCCGGGCGAGCGAGCTGGAATGGCGGGTGCTGGCGGGACAGGCTTATATCCTGGCGCGCGACGGCCGCGGTCAGACGCGGCTGGTCGTGGCCGATGGCGATGCTTATGCCGTGCGCGAGCAATGGCCCGAACAGGTACTGGTCGAAGCGGCGCGGCGTTTGGTGCCGGCGCCGATGTCTGGATATGCGTTGTTGCGCGACTACGATGCCTATTATTTCCAGCGCCAGGTGCAGTCGATGTATGGCGCGGACGAGCGCCGGTTGCCGGTGCTTAGGGTCGCGTTCAGCGATCCCGGCGCTACCTGGGTGCATTTGGATGGATACACGGGACAGGTGGTGTCGAGCCTGGACCGTTCGGGGCGGATTGGCAGGTGGCTGTTCAATTTTCTGCACAGTTGGGATTTGCCGTTCATGCTGGACACGCGCTGGATGCGCGATGCCGTCCTGCTCCTGCTGGGAAGCGGCGGCGTGTTGTTGAGCGCGACAGCGAGCGTGCTTGGGGTACGCCGGCTGCGCAAAAGGATGGGTGCGGCGTCCCGGAATACATAAGCGGCAGAGGGGCTGATTTCGGAAACATCAAATTTCCTTGCGGAAATAATCTCTGATTTTTAGAATGCTTCCCTTTGGTGGAATACCGCAGTGCGATGTCTGTCGGTATTCCGCTTTTCACTTACTTCTCGCTGATACTCACGAAACATGTTTGATCCCCTCACCCTCCTGAACGGTTTGTTCCTGGTCGGCATAGCCGCATCCGACATTACGCTGTATGCGGATACGGACTATATCCAGGCGGATCTCAACAATCGCGATTCAGTCACTATAGTCAGCATGCACAGGGAATGGTGGCGCGACGACAGCAAATGCAAGTTCACCGGCGTCATGGTGCCCTTCGTGCGCGATTGGCCGGAGACCACCCAGCTCGGCGAATTCGAACATATAAACCCGCCCGAGCCCAATAAGACCGCAGGCCAGGCCTTCCTCATCAACCGCAAGTCCTGCCCCGGCAAACCCGACGAAGCGATTTTCCGCGTGGCGGACAAATGGCGTAACAACGGCAAGCTTCTCGAAAAGCATCATTTTGCCGCGAACGATCTGAGTGGGATGCGCGAAGAGCACCGGCCCAAGTGGCTGCCCCAGGTGTTGGCGCGTATCGAACGGGTTGCACAGCAGGATGAGCGCGCACGGGCGTTCCTGGATTTTAGTGCGGCGGCGAGTGCGGCCAAGGTGGCGGAAGCGTCGGCTGGAGAGGCGCGGCCGGGTGAGAAGCTGTCAAAGTAACCCTTGTCGCGATTCCTGCGCTGATAGAAGAACTGCCCACTTTCCGCAGGTGGCCATTGCTCCACTACAAGCAAGATTTCGGACGTGCTGCCTTGACGACCATGCAGAGCCAGCAGGGGCTCTGCTTCTCTTCACCATGAAACAAGAAATAGCTCCCGGGGAGAGAGCCTATTTTTTGTATTCTCATATAAGAAAAGGAAATTCGCCCGCTAGGCCACTAACTCTCCTCGTGAAGCTCAGCTGATTTAAAATTTAAGCGCTCACATGTTGCAACCGGCCCTATATCAATCAGCTGCTTAATTACTCAAGCGAATTATTAACTTTCAAGCAAACAGCTACTTATAGAACAACTTATCTATTCCTCTGGCCAACCATTACCAACAGTCGCCTCTCGCCAATCCTTTTCTTTAATATGCCAGAAGCTCAACAGGCGCTCTACGTCTGGATCTGATTTTACAAACGCAAGTGCGGCAGGAGAAAGATCACAAAGCAATGACAAAAAGTGCGCGATGATCACCGAAGTAGTACCTAAACTAATTGCAGCTAACCGAATCTGAATTTCTATACTGGCTTGCCCCACTTGCATTGCACTGATGTATCCGGTATGTCCATATCCGGAAGTGTGCTTATACATCTTCTCATAATAAAAATAAATTTCAGCATTTTTTGCAAGCCCATCCATCTTGTTTACGGCTAACCACTCACCATCCCTCAATCTCAACCATTGACCTTTCGTGTACGCATTACTGTACTCGGGAGAGGCTTCAATAAGACCCCAAAGAAGAGCCATCTGACTGCGCTCTGCTTCCAGTTGCGCATCGTAATCCGATGTCTCTGGCTTTAGTTTTTGCCTCGCATGCAGGCCGCAATACTTCCAGACATTAAAACGCAGTTTAGATAGCTCCTCGCGCCCCGATCCGTAAATATGCCAGAAGACCAAATAATTCTCAAATGCAGAACGCTCAATTACCTTTATCGAAGCCACATCGACATATGGATTACCGGTAATTCTGTCTATGGTTGGAACACATAATTCACTGATAGTGAATAAATGTCTATAAAGCTTAAAGGTCAGAGCATGCGAAAATGTCTTCCACTCCGCAACATCTTTGAAATCCGGAATGCTTGCCTGAACAATTGCATAGAAACTTGAAAGTAATTTTTCGTTGGCTTGCGCATACTCGGCACTCATTAATCGATACTTTCAGGAGAGAGGCATGGGAATAGATTACACAAACTGCTGCCACTGATCAAGGATTTTGAATTATGACTTTTATTGTCGTTGGTTCGAGTCCCCTCACGCACTCAAGAATTCAAGTAACTTAATGTCAACTCGTGATTTTCAGACGGTGAAATTTCAATGCTTTTATGGATCTCCAACTAGCTGCAACGAAAAAACCGTCCTACGGTGGCTATTTTTAGCTACAAAGTGGGTATCCTTGACGTTACATCACCAGACGGCAGTCGCCCTCCCTCAGGCACGGCTCCTCATTCAGCGTTTGTGCAAACTGCCAATGGCCGCGGCTTACGGACCAAGCATAATTGTTCCTGCATGCTCCCACCTTAACGGAACAAATGGATGCGCGCCACATTACTCCGTAAGCCTCGAGCCGACCGCATGACTGCACACAGCATCACGCCACACTCACGTTTTACTTTGCGTGCGGCGCCCGCGAAGCTACACGCCCTTCCTTGACCGAGAGACCCATTTCAAAACAAAGCTTTGCGTCCTTCGAGCAAGACTTTCGGGTCGGCCTGATAGAGGCAAACAATCCCTTGATGGCCAACAAGTTGCCTTAAGGTGACAGCTGCACAATTGCCTCGTCACATACGGAGGCAATATGGCAATCGACGTGTACCTGCAAATAGACGGAATCAAGGGCGAATCGGCCGACGACACCCACAAGGATTGGATCGAATGCCTGTCAGTCGACTGGAATCTACGCCAACCGAAGTCGGCCACTGCATCGACCGCCGGCGGACACACCGCCGAACGCGTCGAATTGTCAGACATCAGCTTTCACAAGCTGGCCGACCTGGCCTCGCCCATCCTGTCGCAACACTGCGCAATGGGCAAGACGATTCCGAAAGCGAAGTTCGAGTTCATGCGGGCGGACGGCGATGGTGCCCGGGTCAAGTATTACGAAATCGAGCTCGAGAACGTCCTGATCAGCTACATCGCGCCCTCCGTCACACCGGGGAGCACGATGAGCGAGGCGGTTTCGCTCAAGTTTTCCAAGGTGAAGTGGCGTTATACCCGGCAAAGAGTGAGTGGCGGTACTGCCGGCAATACGGCAGGGGGATGGGACTTGTCGACTAACAGGGTGGCGTAATGCGCGCGCGAAACCTACTGGGCTTGCCTCTCGGGCTGGCGGCGCTGACTCTTGCCGAGGCTGCCCCATCAGCCCCCACGCTTACTGGTGATGGCTTCGTTCAGATGCTAAGCAAGCCCGTACCGACGGATAACTACGAATACTTGCAGCGAGAGAAAGCATACAGCTATCTCGACGGCGGCAGGGACACGGCGGAGGGGCGCATCTGGTGCGATGTGAACCAGCTCAAAACGCCCGACTTGGCCTATGAGCTGGCCGGCCAGATAGCCAAACTCCCGGCAGCCGAACGGAAGAAGAATGCCTCGGCGCTCCTCCTGACCCTGCTCGGCCGCGCCTACCCTTGCCCGCCAGTCACCAAAGCCAAACCATGAAGCCATCGTTTCAGGTGGTTCACCAGCACTATCCGAAGGTCGGAAAGCGCGAGGAGCTGTACCCGCTGATCGGCTGGACGGACCTGGCCGACAACCCGGCTTTCCTCGATACCTGCGCGATTCGCATGAGCATGGCCCTCCTGGGCGCCGGCGTGACGCTACCAGGCGCTCGCATGGTGGCGAATGACGGAACACTGAAGGGTAAACGGATCGAGCCGGGCCAAGCCCGACTATCGGGCATCCTGAAACGGATCTGGGGCAACCCTGAAGTATTCATGGATGCGCGCAGTGCGCAGGCAAACATCGGCCCTCGGAGCGGGGTGGTTTCGTTTTTCCGGATCCATGGCGCCGAACTGGGAGGCGGTGGACATATCGACCTGCTCTGGCCAGCTGCCGGAGGGTTTTACCAGTGTGCGCGTAGCTGTTACTTCAGTGCGGCGGAAATATGGTTCTGGCCGTTGAGGTAGCGAGCTTGCTGGCCAGGCCGCAAAAGAAAAGAGCTGCTTCACCAATGTGAAGCAGCTCTTTCTCTTTAACCGAAACTGAACAAGGCCAATTCAGGAATTCCTGGCGGAGAGAGGGGGATTCGAACCCCCGATAGGCTATGAACCTATACACGCTTTCCAGGCGTGCGACTTAAACCACTCATCCATCTCTCCTGATGGGTTTCCGCGCGCTATGTCGCGAAGCCGCCCATTATAACAAGGTTTCTCGGCTGTACAAGAGCATCCTGACAATCAGTGCCCCACGACCCTCGTTTTCCATATCATGCGATCATCTGTGGCGACACGGACCACCCACAGGAGCCCACGATGGACATGAAGAGAATCAACGCCGGCAAGCTGCGCGCCATCGGCTACGACGCGCCCGAGCGCATGCTGCGCGTCGAGTTCGACGACGGCACGGCGATCGACTACAGCAACGTGGGCGCCGAAGTCTGGCGCAAGCTGTCGACTTCAGGTTCGCCGTGGAGCTATTACCGCGACAACATCGAAGATGAGTTTGCCGGCCGCCGCGGCCGCGCCGGCGTCGATGCAGGAAAGAAGACCATCGACCGTGAAGCCCTGATGAAAGCCTTCAGCGGCGAGCCGGACGGCGCGTAGCGCAACAAACAGGCGGCAAACAAGCAACGAACAAGCCGCACACAAAACAACGTCGCCCCATCGAAACGGGGCGGCGCCGACACATTATCCATTCAGGCGCCCGCCGAACCAGCCGGGCGCCCGGCCATCAGGCCTTTTCCTTCAACTGCTCCAGGATCGCCGGATTTTCCAGCGTCGACACGTCCTGGGTAATGGTCTCGCCCTTGGCCAGCACGCGCAGCAGGCGACGCATGATCTTGCCGGAGCGGGTCTTCGGCAGGTTGTCGCCGAAGCGGATTTCCTTCGGCTTGGCGATCGGGCCGATTTCCTTGCCGACCCAGTTGCGCAGCTCCGTGGCCAGTTTCTTGGCTTCCTCGCCGGTGGGGCGCATGCCCTTGAGCACCACGAAGGCGCAGATCGCTTCGCCGGTGGTGTCGTCTGGCTTGCCGACGACGGCTGCCTCGGCCACGTGCGGGTTGGCGACCAGGGCCGACTCGATCTCCATCGTGCCCATGCGGTGGCCCGAGACGTTCAGCACGTCGTCGATGCGGCCGGTGATGGTGAAGTAGGCGGTATCCTTGTTGCGGATGGCGCCGTCGCCGGCCAGGTAGTACTTGCCGCCCAGTTCTTCAGGGAAGTAGCTGGTCTTGAAGCGCTCCGGGTTGTTCCAGATGGTGCGGATCATCGACGGCCATGGACGCTTCACCACCAGGATGCCGCCCTGCCCGTTCGCCACGTCGGCGCCGGCTTCGTCGACGATCGCGGCCATGATGCCCGGCAGCGGCAGCGTGCACGAGCCCGGCACCATCGGGGTCGCGCCCGGCAGCGGGGTGATCATGTGGCCGCCGGTCTCGGTCTGCCAGAAGGTGTCGACGATCGGGCAGCGTTCCTGGCCGACGTTCTTGTAGTACCACATCCAGGCTTCCGGATTGATCGGCTCGCCCACCGAGCCCAGCAGGCGCAGCGAGGACAAATCGTAGTTCTTCGGGTGCACCTTCTCGTCCACGTCGGAGGCCTTGATCAGCGAACGGATCGCGGTCGGGGCGGTATAGAAGATCGTGACCTTGTGCTTGGCGATGGTTTCCCAGAAGCGGCCGGCGTTCGGGTAGGTCGGCACGCCTTCGAACACGATCTGGGTGCCGCCGACGGCCAGCGGGCCGTAGGCGATGTAGGTGTGGCCGGTGACCCAGCCGATGTCGGCGGTGCACCAGAACACGTCGTCGGGCTTGATGTCGAAGGTCCACTTCATCGTCAGCGCGGCCCACAGCAGGTAGCCGCCGGTCGAATGCTGGACGCCCTTCGGCGTGCCGGTCGAACCCGAGGTGTAGAGGATGAACAGCGGGTGCTCGGCATCGACCCATTCCGGCTCGCACTCGGCCCCCTGGCCGTCGACCAGCTCGGACAGCCACATGTCCCGACCTTCGGTCCAGGCGATGTTGCCGCCGGTGCGCTTGTAGACGATGACATCCTTCACGGAGTCGCAGCCGCCCAGGCCCAGCGCCTCGTCGACGATGGCTTTCAGGGGCAGCGCCTTGCCGCCGCGCTGTTGCTCGTCGGCCGTGATGATGGCGACGGCGCCGGCGTCGATGATGCGTTCCTGCAGCGACTTCGCCGAGAAGCCGCCGAACACCACCGAGTGGGTGGCGCCGATGCGGGCGCAGGCCTGCATCGCGGTCACGCCTTCGATCGACATCGACATGTAGATGATGACGCGGTCGCCCTTCTTGATGCCGCGGGATTTCAGGCCGTTGGCGAATTTGCAGACGCGCTCGTGCAGCTGGCGGTAGGTAGCGCGGGTAACCGTGCCGTCGTCGGCCTCGAAGATGATCGCGGTCTTGTCGGCGTTGCCGTTCTGCAGGTTACGGTCGAGGCAGTTGTACGAGGCGTTCAACTGGCCGTCGCCGAACCATTTATAGAAGGGCGCGTTCGATTCGTCCAGGGTGCTGGTGAATGGCTTGTGCCAGTCGAGGTTCTCGCGCGCCAGGCGCGCCCAGAAGCCTTCGTAGTCGGCTTCGGCCTCGGCGCACAGCTTGTTATAGGCATCCATGCCGGAAATGGCGGCATTGGCTGCGAACCCGGCCGGCGGCGGAAACACGCGGTGTTCCTGCAAGCCATGGTTTTCCTGATTGGTCTCGTTCTCGGCCATGCTAGTCTCCATTCGTAGTAGTTTTGCCGGATACCTTAGGCGCGCAGCCTTACCCGGCCCTTACATGTGCTCAGTGTGCGCGCCTCCGTATACGAGTGCGATTTTACCAACCCTGGCGCAAAGCGAGGCGGCATGCTGCAACGCGGCGGGAGAGGTGTAAAATGATGGGCTGTATTTTGCCGGAACCCTGGAGCCGCACCCGATGTCGCAAAACCCGCCCACACTCGAACACCGCAAGCTAACCCCTCTCAACAGCCTGATCTTTGCCAGCCGCTGGCTGCAGCTGCCGCTGTACCTGGGCCTGATCCTGGCGCAGTGCGTCTATGTGTTCCACTTCTGGGTCGAACTGAAAGACCTGATCGGCGCCGCCTTCGGCAATGCCGATTCGCTGCAGCACATCCTCGAGGCCGTCGGCATGACCAACGGTCCGAAGAAGCTGACGGAAACCACCATCATGCTGGTCGTGCTCGGCCTGATCGACGTGGTCATGATCTCGAACCTGCTGATCATGGTGATCGTCGGCGGCTACGAGACCTTCGTCTCGCGCATGCACCTGGAAGGCCATCCGGACCAACCGGAATGGCTGTCGCACGTGAACGCCTCGGTACTGAAGACCAAGCTGGCGATGGCCATCATCGGCATTTCGTCGATCCACCTGCTGAAAACCTTCATCAACGCGGGCAGCTACAGCGAAAAAGTCCTGATTGCCCAGACGGTCATCCACATTGCTTTCCTGCTCTCGGCCCTTGCCATTTCCTGGACCGACCGCATCACCACCGCAACGCATCACCAGCCCAAACAGCACTAACGTCACCAGTCACTAACATCACACGAGAATAGTCATGACAGTCATCAAACAGGAAGACCTGATCGAATCGGTCGCCGCTGCGCTCCAGTACATCAGCTATTACCACCCGGCTGACTACATCCAGCACCTGGCGCGCGCCTACGAGGCCGAGCAGAGCCCGGCAGCGAAAGATGCGATCGCGCAGATCCTGACCAACTCGCGCATGTGCGCCGAAGGCAAGCGTCCGATCTGCCAGGATACCGGCATCGTCAACGTGTTCCTGAAAGTCGGCATGAACGTGCGCTTCGAAGGCTTCGGCAGCGGCTCGATCACCGACGCCGTCAACGAAGGCGTGCGCCGCGCGTACAACTTCCCGGACAACAAGCTGCGCGCCTCGATCGTGGCCGACCCGCACTTCGAGCGCAAGAACACCAAGGACAACACCCCGGCCGTCGTGCACATGGAACTGGTGCCGGGCGACACCGTCGACGTGAAAGTGGCTGCCAAAGGCGGCGGCTCGGAAAACAAGACCAAGTTCGTGATGCTGAACCCGTCGGACTCGCTGGTCGACTGGGTGCTGAAGACCGTGCCGCTGATGGGCGCCGGCTGGTGCCCGCCGNNATGCTGGGCATCGGCATCGGCGGCTCGGCCGAGAAGGCAATGCTGATGGCAAAAGAGTCGCTGATGGAAGACATCGACATGTACGAGCTGAAGCAGCGCGGCCCGCAGAACAAGCTGGAAGAACTGCGTATCGAACTGTGCGACAAGATCAACGCGCTGGGCATCGGCGCCCAGGGCCTGGGCGGCCTGACCACCGTGCTGGACGTGAAGATCAACATGTACCCGACCCACGCGGCATCGAAGCCGGTGGCGATGATCCCGAACTGCGCCGCCACC
>DOUW01000019.1:347-12272 GCA_003520365.1 Massilia sp. | reverse complement strand
GTCGGGCGGGCAGCGCCAGCGCGTCGCCCTGGCACGCGCCCTGGTCCACGCGCCGCGCCTCCTGCTGCTCGACGAGCCGCTGGGCGCCCTCGATGCGCTCACCCGGATCGAGATGCAGCGCCTGATCGAGACCTTGTGGCTGCGCCAGGGCTTCAGCGCCATACTGGTGACCCACGACGTCCAGGAAGCGCTGGCGCTGGCGGACCGGGTGCTGGTGATCGACGGCGGCCGGATCGCGCACGACATCCCGGTGACGCTGCCACGGCCGCGCGAACGCGGCAGTGCGGCGTTTGCCGGTCTCGAACGGGAACTGCTGGGCTGCGTGCTCGGGTAGACGGGCCACGCCCGCCTACCTCCTCCATGGGCTGTCTGCGCCCCCTTGTGCCTTGAGAAGCCGCCGGCGCTGCTTCGTCGATCGCGCGGCTTCCAGTTCATTTTCTCTTCATAAAGCCGGTTCGCACCGCGCCCACAGGTATTTAAGATTCGCTTAAGTCCGCCTTGTAAGGAAGTCGAGCGGTTTGTTTGGTTCGACGTAAATACAACGGTGAGCAAACTGGCAACTTGTCTGATTCCAAACAGTTTATTTCCTTGAGGCACTAACTTTATGATCATTTATACGAAGAGTAGATGCTGATCCAGTGAAACTTCGTCGGTTGTCGGTAAATATCCCGCTAAATTGTGTCGAAGTCGCTGAAACATGCATAGCAGGTAAAAAATGTTATGACGGAAACTTTGGTTTTTGCTTAATGAAATTAATTCCTGAAGGAAAAATTCCATAAGGAAATTCGTTATGTGAACTAGCGCACAATAGAATCTGCGTTTGACAATCGGAAACGAGTCGAATATCGTCAGCAGTTCGCGTCAAGCGAAATCTTAAAACTGCAACAAAGTCCAACCAACGGATTCTGGAGGAAAAGCATGGAACAATTCCAACCGAAGCACGAGGAAAAGGTGAAAGCCCTGAGCGTGGACGAAGAATGCTTCTATATCGATCTTGAGTGCGGACTGCGCCTGAGCGGTCCCCGCTTGATCGCCGTCCCACTCTCGGAAGCCGAGAACCTGGCGGCTCCCCGTAACGCTGCGCTGCGTACCGACTGGGAAGCAGCCCCCGTACTGGATTGATCCACAGAGGACGGGGGACTTCGGTCTACCCGTACCTATCCGGCGATGCGCCGGCAGTGCGCGCCGGGCCCATGAAGGCCATCCCGCACGATTGCATATCGTTCCAAAATGTCACGGACTGATGGGGGTAGAATTGCTTCCATGAAGATTCGTGTCGCAACCTACAACATTCACAAGGGCGTCTCGTCGCTGCGCAGTACCCCACGGGTGCTGGCGCTGAAGAAAGCGATCGCCGAATTCCACGCCGATATCGTTTTCCTGCAGGAAGTGCAGGGAAGACATGACCGATTCCAGGCACGCTACGGCAACCACAAGCGCGAACACCGCATCTGGCCCGAAACGGCGCAATACGAGTACTTCGCCGGCGAATCCCATCACCATGCGTACGGCATGAACGCGGTCTACGACCACGGCCACCACGGCAATGCCTTGCTCAGCAGTTTTCGGATCGAAAACAGCCATAACCACGACGTTTCCGACCACGCCTACGAACAGCGCGGCATCCTGCATTGCGTGCTCGAAACCCCGGCCGGGCGCGTCCACTGCTACGTCGTGCACCTGGGGTTGTTCGAAGGCGGACGCGGGCGCCAGACCGCCCAGTTGATCGAGGCGGTCCAGCAGTCCTCCGATGGGGAGCCGGTGATCATTGCCGGCGACTTCAACGACTGGCGCAATACCCTCAGCGACCGTCTGCGCAATGCCCTCGGCGTGTCCGAGGTGTTCGACGAGCTCGGCCCGCGCTCGCCGCTGGGCGACATGGTGCGCGGCTGGGCCGGCCGCCAGCCACGCCTCGCGCCGGCGCGCACTTTCCCGGCGGCGCTGCCCTGGTTCCGCCTCGACCGCATCTACGTCCGCGGCTTCAAGGTCGACAATGCGCAGGTGATGGCCGGCTCGATCTGGGCCAAGCTGTCCGACCATGCGCCGATCGTCGCGGAACTGCAGCTGGCCTAGCGTATGCGCACGGTCAGCTATGTAGCGAACAACGACGTCACCCTCCTCGAATCCGGACTCCAGCTGTTTCCGGCGATGATCGCGGCCATCGATGCCGCGCAGCACGAGATCCTGTTCGAGACTTACATCTTCGCCGAGGACGAGGTGGCGCGCGGCATCGAGGCAGCGCTGATCCGCGCGGCCAGGCGCGGGATCAAGGTGCGCGTGCTGGTCGACTGGTTCGGCACCGGACACCGGATCTGCTGCCGCCGCGCCGAGGCCTTTGCCGAAGCCGGCGTGCATTACCGCGTGTTCAACCCCTGGTTCAAGCGCGGCATTACCCGCACCCACCGCAAGATCACCGTGGTCGACCGCAGCATCGCTTTCGTCGGCGGCATCAACATCAACGACGACATGCTGTGCGACTACGAACCCTACCGGCCGCTGCCGGCGCCGCGCTGGGACTTCGCGGTACAGGTGAAGGGGCCGCTGGTGGAGCAGATCCACCTGGAGGCGCAGGCGCAGTGGACCCGTGCCGGCCACCTGAACCTGGTCCGCCGCATCGGCCTGTTCCGCGAGATGCGGCGCCAGCCGCCGAGCGAGGGCGCGCGGCCGATGCGCGCCGCCTTCGTGGTGCGCGACAACCTGCGCAACCGGCGCACCATCCAGCGCGCCTACCTGCAGGCGATCGGCCAGGCACGGAAATGCGTGCTGCTGGCCAATCCTTATTTTGCGCCAGGAAGGAAATTCCGCGAGGCACTGGCACAGGCCGCGAAGCGCGGCGTCGAGGTCACGCTCCTGATCGGCGTCGGCGAATTCAAGCTGCAGGATGCGGTCGCGCGTTCCTTCTACCCGAAACTGCTGGCAGCCGGCATCCAGGTGGTCGAGTACCGCAAGACCCAACTGCACGCGAAGATCGCGGTGGTCGACGACGACTGGTCCACTGTGGGCTCGAGCAATTGCGACGGCCTGTCGCTCTTCCTCAACCAGGAAGCCAACGTTGTGGTGCGCGACGCCGGCTTTGCCCGCGCGGTGCGCCAGCACATCCTGCGCGGCGTGGCGGACGGGGTGCCGATCCATCCCGAGGAGTTCGCCGGCATCGGCTGGGTGCGCCGTGCGTGCTATGGCACTGCCTATTTCCTCTATAAACTGGGTATGCGGATTTTTGCGATCGGCTACGCTTGACGGGGTCGAAAAACTGCTGTCCGCCGCCATATGGGGTTTTCGAACTTGTAACGAGGACCAGAATGGAAGACAACAACGTACGCATCGACAAATGGCTGTGGGCCGCGCGCTTCTTCAAGACCCGCTCGCTTGCCGCCGAGGCGGTCGACCGCGGCCGGGTGCGTATCGGCGGCGAGCCGGTGAAACCGGCACGCAACGTCAAGCTGAACGACAAGATATTCATCGACAATGGTTCCGACCGCTGGGAGGTCGTGGTGCTGGGCATTTCCGATAAACGCGGCCCGGCGCCGGTGGCGCGCGAGCTGTACCGCGAGACCGAGGAGAGCCTGGTGCGCCGCGAGAACGATTCCGAGGCGCGCAGGTTGTTCCCCGAGCCGGGCAGCACGATCAAGGGGCGGCCGACCAAGCGCGACCGGCGGGCGATTTCGCGGGCGGGTGGGTGACGGACCGTTGGGCGACGCAGGGTGGGCGCCCCGTGCCCACGCGTGACGCTTGTACCATGTTGACGTCTTTTGGATCGGGGAGCGACATCAGGCCACCATCCGGCCGTCGATGACACGACGTTCCGCGTGGGCACGGAGTGCCCACCCTACTAGAACCCGACCTCTAAGTTCCCGTTTGACATTCACCCGCCGATAGATAATAGTACGAGCGTTCGGATTTTTCGATTCACGCAGGGGATAGTCATCAACACTTCAGCCAAATTCATGCGCAAGGGCGAGCAGACGCGGGCGGCGATTCTCGATGTCGCACTCGAGCTGGCCAGCCGTAACGGCCTCGAAGGCCTGACGATCGGCCTGCTCGCCGATCGCATGAACATGAGTAAATCGGGCGTCTTCGCGCACTTCGGTTCGCGCGAGGATCTGCAGATGGAAGTGCTCAAGCTCTACCATCACCGTTTCGAGCAGGAAGTGTTTTACCCCAGTGTGAAAGAGCCGCGCGGCTTGCCGCGCCTGGAGTCGATGTTCGCGCGCTGGCTCAAGCGCGTGTCGGTCGAAATCGCGTCGGGCTGCATCTATATCAGCGGCGCGGTGGAGTACGATGACCGTCCGGGCCCGATCCGCGACGCGCTGGTGGCAATGGTGCGCGCCTGGCAGGGCGCCCTGCTGCGCGCCGTGCAGCAGAGTGTCGATGCCGGGGCCTTGCAGCCCGACACCGACCCGCAACAGCTGGTGTATGAAATGTACGGGCTGATCCTGGCCCTGCATCACGATGCGCGTTTCCTGCGTAGTCCCGGCGCCGTCGAACGCGCCCACCGCGGTTTCGCGCGGCTGATCGAGAATTACCGTAATCCCACTCAAGGCACCCAGGCGGGCTAAGTCCGCCTTCAGTCACAACACATTACCTTCGTCAGGAGAAAACCATGGGTCAGTACGTCGCGCCAATTCGGGATATGCAGTTCGTTCTGCACGAATTCCTCAACGTCACCGAAGAGTTCAAGAACTTGCCGGCGTACCAGGAAATCGACGCCGACATCATCAACCAGGTGCTGGAAGAAGGCGCGAAATTCACGCAGGAAGTACTGTTCCCGCTGAACCACTCCGGTGACCGCGAAGGCTGCCACTTCGACGCGGCGACCAAGACCGTCACCACCCCGAAGGGCTTCAAGGAAGCGTACAAGCAGTACGTCGAAGGCGGCTGGGCTGCGCTGGCCTGCGATCCGGAATACGGTGGCCAGGGCCTGCCGGTCTCGCTGAACAACTCGTTCTACGAAATGCTGAACTCGGCCAACCAGGCCTGGACCATGTACCCGGGCCTGTCGCACGGCGCCTACGAGTGCCTGAAGGAACACGGCACCGAAGAACAGAAGAAGTTCTACCTGCCGAAGCTGGTTTCGGGCGAATGGACCGGCACCATGTGCCTGACCGAAGCGCATTGCGGCACCGACCTGGGCCTGCTGCGCTCGAAAGCCGAACCGCAAGGCGACGGCACCTACAAGATTACCGGCTCGAAGATCTTCATCTCGGCCGGCGAACACGACGTGTCGGAAAACATCGTCCACCTGGTGCTGGCCCGCCTGCCGGACGCCCCTGAAGGCTCGAAGGGCATCTCGCTGTTCCTGGTCCCGAAATTCCTGCCGAACGCCGACGGTTCGATCGGCGAGCGCAACCCGATCTTCTGTGGCGCCATCGAAGAAAAGATGGGCATCCACGGCAACTCGACCTGCCAGATGAACCTGGACGGCGCCGTCGGCACCCTGATCGGCCAGCCGCACAAAGGCCTGAACGCGATGTTCGTGTTCATGAACGCCGCCCGCCTGGGCGTGGGCATGCAGTCGCTCGGCCTGACCGAAGTGGCTTACCAGAACGCCCTGGTCTACGCCAAAGACCGCATCCAGATGCGCTCGCTGTCGGGCCCGAAAGCACCGGACAAGCCGGCCGACCCGATCATCGTGCACCCGGACGTGCGCCGCATGTTGCTGACTGCCAAGGCCTACGCGGAAGGCGCGCGCGCGCTGACTTCGTACGTCGCGCTGCAGATCGACCGCGAACTGAACCACCCGGACGAAGAAGTGCGCAAGGAAGCCGCCGGCGAAGTCGCGCTGCTGACCCCGATCGTCAAGGCCTTCATCACTGACAACGGCTGGATCGCTACGTCGGAAGCCATGCAGGTGTACGGCGGCCACGGCTACATCGCCGAATGGGGCATGGAGCAGTACGTGCGTGACGCGCGCATCAACATGATCTACGAAGGCACCAACACCGTGCAGTCGCTGGACCTGCTGGGCCGCAAGATCCTGATGGACAACGGCGCCAAGCTGCGCGCCTTCGGCGAAAAGATCAAAGCCTTCGTCGAAGACAATGGCCTGGACGAATCGATGTCGGAATTCGTGAGCCCGCTGGGCGAGCTGGGCGAAAAAGTCACCAAGCTGACCATGGAAATCGGCATGAAGGCCTTCACCAACCAGGACGAAGTCGGCGCCGCTGCCGTGCCTTACCTGCGTGTAGTCGGTCACCTGGTGTTCTCCTACTTCTTCGCACAAATGGCGAAGATCGCCCTGGAGAAGAAAGATTCCGGCGACAAGTTCTACGAATCCAAGCTGCACACGGCGCGCTTCTACTTCGCTCGCCTGTACCCGGAAACCGCGATGCTGATCCGCCAGGCACGCTCGGGCGCAAGCAATCTGCTGGCGCTCGACGCCGACCTGTTCTAACCGCTTCTAGGGATAAAAACCATGACCAATTTCACCGTCAAGAAAGTCGCCGTCCTGGGCGCGGGCGTGATGGGCGCGCAGATCGCTGCGCACTGCGTCAACGCCAAGGTGCCTGTCGTTCTGTTCGACCTGCCGGCAAAAGAAGGTAACAAGAACGGCATCGTTCTGAAAGCCATCGAAGGCCTGAAGAAGCTGTCGCCTGCGCCGCTGGGCAACAAGGATGACGCTGCCCTGATCGAAGTCGCCAACTACGAAGACAACCTGGATGTCCTGGCTGGCTGCGACCTGATCATCGAAGCGATCGCCGAGCGCATGGACTGGAAGCACGACCTGTACAAGAAGGTCGCTCCGCACATCGCCCCGAACGCGATCTTCGCGTCCAACACCTCGGGCCTGTCGATCAACAAGCTGGCCGAAGGTTTCGACGACGAACTGAAGGCGCGCTTCTGCGGCGTGCACTTCTTCAACCCGCCGCGCTACATGCACCTGGTCGAACTGATCCCGACCACCTCGACGAAGCCGGAAATCCTCGACCAGCTCGAGACCTTCCTGACCTCGGTGCTGGGCAAGGGCGTGGTGCGTGCAAAGGACACCCCGAACTTCATCGCCAACCGCGTCGGCATCTTCGGCATGCTGGCCACCATCCACGAAGCCGAGAAATTCGGCCTGTCGGTGGACGTGGTCGACGACCTGACCGGCGCCAAGCTGGGCCGGGCGAAATCCGGCACCTTCCGCACCGCCGACGTCGTGGGCCTGGACACCATGGGCCACGTGATCAAGACCATGCAGGACACCCTGCAGGACGACCCCTTCTTCAGCCTGTACAAGACGCCTGACGTCCTGGCCAAGCTGATCGAGAAGGGCGCCCTGGGCCAGAAGACCGGCGGCGGCTTCTACAAGAAGGTCGGCAAGGACATCCAGCGCCTGGACTTCGCGACCGGCGAATACGTGCCGAGCGGCGCCAAGGCGGCCGACATCGTCGCGCGCATCCTGAAGGAAAAGGACCCGGTCAAGAAGTTCAAGGCCATGCGCGAATCGAGCAACCCGCAGGCGCAGTTCCTGTGGGCGATCTTCCGCGATGCCTTCCACTACATCGCGTTCCACCTGGATACCATCGCCGACAACGCGCGCGACGTCGACTTCGCGATGCGCTGGGGCTTCGGCTGGAGCGTCGGTCCGTTCGAGACCTGGCAAGCCGCCGGCTGGACGCAGATCGCCCAGTGGGTCAAGGAAGACATCGACGCCGGCAAGGCGCTGACCAACGCACCGCTGCCAGCCTGGGTGTTCGAAGGCCAGGTCGCGGAGAAGGGCGTGCATACCGCCGAGGGTTCGTACTCGGCCAGCCGCAACACCTATGTGCCGCGTTCGGACCTGCCGGTCTACCAGCGCCAGGAATTCCGCGCGCCGGTCGTGGGTGCGGGCGGTCTTGACGCGAAAACCGCCGGCACCACCGTGTTCGAGGACGACTCGGTGCGCCTGTGGCATACGGGCGACGAGGTCCTGATCATCTCGCTCAAGACCAAGATGCACGTCATCGGCGACGGCGTCATCAAGGGCATCCAGCGCGGCCTGAAGGAAGCGGAAGCCAACTTCAAGGGCCTGGTGATCTGGAACACCGACGCCACCGAAGGCGGGGCCTTCTCGGCCGGCGCCGACCTGCAATCGGCCCTGCCGGCCTTCATGACCGGCGGCGCGAAAGCGATGGAGCCGATCGTCAAGGAACTGCAGGACACCTTCATGCAGATGAAGTACTCGAACGTTCCGGTCGTGGCGGCGGTTGCCGGCCTGGCCCTGGGCGGCGGCTGCGAGATGGCCCTGCACGCGTCGAAGCGCGTGGCCTCGATCGAGTCCTACATCGGCCTGGTCGAAGTCGGCGTGGGCCTGGTGCCTGCCGGCGGCGGCCTGAAGGAAGCGGCAGTGCGCGCCTTCACCGAAGCCAAGGGCAACGACATCCTGCAATTCCTGAAGACCGGTTTCACCAACGCGGCCACCGCGCAGGTGTCGAAGTCGGCGCTGGAAGCAAAGGCGATGGGTTACCTGAAGGAAGACGACATCATCGTCTTCAACCCCTACGAACTGCTGCACGTGGCGAAGGTCACCGCGCGCTCGATGTTCGACGCCGGCTACCGCGCGCCGCTGCAGCGCCCGGTGACCGTGACCGGCCGCTACGGCTGGGCGACCATCCGCGGCCAGCTGGTCAACATGCGTGACGGCGGCTTCATCTCGGCCTACGACTACCACCTGGGCGACACCATCGCCGAGATCGTGACCGGCGGCGACGTCGACCAGGGCAGCGTGGTGTCCGAGCAGTGGCTGCTGGACATGGAACGCAAGGCCTTCATCTCGCTGCTGAACAACCCGAAGACGCAAGAGCGGATCATGGGCATGATGCAGACCGGCAAGCCGGTGCGCAACTAACGCTGAACAGACAGGACGACCAACATGAGCAAACAACTTCAAGACGCATACATCGTCGCAGCGACCCGCACCCCGATCGGCAAGGCGCCGCGCGGCATGTTCAACAAGACCCGCCCGGACGACCTGCTGGTCGCCGCGATCAAGGGCGCCATGGCCGCCGTGCCGAACCTGGACCCGGCCCTGATCGTCGACGCCATCGTCGGCTGCTCGTTCCCGGAAGCGGAGCAGGGCTTCAACATCGCCCGTAACTCGGTGGTGCTGGCCGGCCTGCCGAACACCGTCGGCGGCGTGACCGTCAATCGCTACTGCGCTTCGGGCATCACCGCCCTGGCCATGGCGGCGGACCGCATCCGCGTCGGCGAAGCCGACGTGATGATCGCCGGCGGCGTCGAATCGATGTCGATGGTCCCGATGATGGGCCACCACCCGTCGATCAACATGGAGACCTTCAGGGACGAGAACGTGGGCCTGGCCTACGGCATGGGCCTGACCGCCGAAAAGGTGGCGCAGCAGTGGAAAGTGTCGCGCGAAGACCAGGACGCCTTCGGCCTGGAATCGCACCGCCGCGCCATCGCTGCCCAGCAGGCGGGCCTGTTCAAGGACGAGATCACCCCGGTCGAGATCGTCACCCGCACGCCGAACCTGGCCACCGGTGAAGTCTCGGTCAAGCGCCGCACGGTCGACGCCGACGAAGGCCCGCGCGCCGACGCCAGCATGGAGTCGATGGCGAAACTGAAGCCGGTCTTCGCCGCCAAGGGCACCGTCACCGCCGCGACCTCGTCGCAGATGTCGGACGGCGCCGGCGCCCTGATCGTCGTCAGCGAGAAGATCCTGAAGGAACACAACCTGACCCCGCTGGCCAAGTTCTCCTCGTTCGCCGTGCGCGGCGTGCCGCCGGAGATCATGGGCATCGGTCCGAAGGTCGCGATTCCTGCCGCCCTGGCTGCCGCCGGCATCACCCAGGACCAGCTGGACTGGATCGAGCTGAACGAAGCCTTCGCCGCCCAGGCGCTGGCCGTGATCCGCGACCTGGGCCTCGACACCAGCAAGGTCAACCCGATGGGCGGCGCGATCGCCCTGGGCCACCCGCTGGGCGCGACCGGCGCGATCCGCGCCGCGACCGTCGTGCACGCACTGCGCCGCAACAACCTGAAGTACGGCATGGTGACAATGTGCGTCGGCGCCGGCATGGGCGCGGCTGGTATCATCGAGCGCGTTTAATTTCGATAGCGGCCGTATCGACGTGTGCGTTGATGCGGCCTTTACCTATCACCGCGTGGGCACAGGTGNNTAGGGTGGGCACCTGTGCCCACGCTGTCTTTCGTGCCCCAAAACACCCCGGAGACTGAAAAATGACGATCCAGACGAACAAAGAAAACGGCATCCTCACCATCGAATTCAACCGCCTCGAGCGCAAGAACGCGATCACCGGCGCCATGTACCAGACCATGGCCGACGCGCTGAAGGACGCCGACCAGGACCCGGCCGTGCGCGCCGTCCTGATCACCGGCAAGCCCGAGATCTTCACCGCCGGTAACGACCTCGACGATTTCCTGAACAACGTCGGCGAAGGTGCAATGACCGAAGACCGCCCGGTGTTCCAGTTCATGCGTGCACTGGAAGGCTGCACCAAGCCGGTCGCCGCCGCCGTCGCCGGCGCCGCCGTCGGCATCGGCACCACGATGCTGATGCACTGCGACCTGGTCTATGCCGCCGACAACGCGAAATTCTCGATGCCCTTCACCCAGCTCGGCCTGTGCCCGGAATTCGCCTCGTCCCTGCTGGTCGCGCAGACCGCCGGCTACACCCGCGCCGCCGAAAAGCTGATGCTGGGCGAAGCGTTCAGCGCCCAGGAAGCCTTCGAGATGGGCATCGTCGCCCGCGTGCTGCCGGCCGCAGAACTGCTGGCCTTCGCCCAGGCGCAAGCCGCGAAGCTGGTCGCCCTGCCGGCCGCCTCGATCCGCGCCACCAAGGCCCTGATGAAGCGCCCGCGCGCGGCCGTCGTCGCCGAGACGATGGGCGTCGAGAACAAGCAGNNCGCCATGCTGGTCGGCCCGGAGGCGAAGGAAGCGTTTACCGCCTTCTTCCAGAAGCGCAAGCCGGACTTTTCGAAGTTCGACTGATGTAGTAATCGGTGTAGCAAAGACTGCCTCGCCTGTGCGGCCAGGCGGTCTTTGCAGGGCCGGGTCAGCCGTGCCGCGAACCGTCGCTCAGGCGCTCGGCGATGAGGCCGGTGGCGACGGCCTGCAGCACGTGGATGGCCCAGCGCTCGCCGGCCTTGCGCGGCCCGGCCTCGATCTCGCCTTCGGTAATGCCGAGGACAGGGGCGATCGCGCCGATATTCACGGCATACAGCGCCGTGCCGTACAGCGTCCCGAGTGCCAGCGGGGATAACCCGGGTGCGCGTTCGCGCAGTGCCGGCCAGGCGGCGCCGAAGGCCGCCGAGGCGCCGAGATGATTGACGAACTCGAGCGCACTGGTGCCGGCATCCCCAATTTTTTCGCGGGAATCGGCTACCTCGTCGATCCAGTCGACCGCATCCCGGTCTAGCGTCTTCGTCAAGATGCCGCTCTTGCGGCCGGCCAGCATGACGACACTGGTCAGTACGCCCGCGATCAGGCCGCCGACAATGGCTGCTTGTTGTTTTTGCATGAGAAAACTCCGCTGAAGGTCCTGCATGGTTGGAAACAGGACGATACCCATGCAGCTCGTCCCGGATCGGTTCGGTACAACACGCACATCGCGCAAACCCAGAAGAATCCTCTCGCAAATATTTCCAGCAGTTATCATATGTATCTTTCGGTAAACCTTTTCACTGCTCGGGTCCGCACTCGGCGCTAGCCGGTCTATACTGGCACCCAATCCGTATTGACACAGACAGGCGCGGCGCCGGCCGCCACGCCCAGGAGATCCATTAACCCATGCTTATCGGTCGCTACGATCCATCGCTCGTACTGGTCTCGGTCCTGGTCGCCGTGTTCGCGTCCTATACCGCGCTGAGCGTGGCCGGCCGCGTCAAGCAGGCGCACGGCTATGCCAGCTGGGCCTGGACCGCCGGCGGCGCGCTGGCGATGGGCGGCGGCATCTGGGCCATGCACTTCATCGGCATGCTGGCC
>DOUW01000019.1:0-162 GCA_003520365.1 Massilia sp. | reverse complement strand
CGCTGCTGTTCGCGCTGTCGGTGCTGATCGCCGTCGCCGCCTCGGCCGGCGCGTTGTGGATCGCCTTCCGCCTGCGCCAGGGTGCGTCCGGCGCCTGGCTGGTCCAGCTTGCCGCCGCGCTGGTGATGGGTTTCGCCGTCGCCGGCATGCACTACACCGGCA
>DOUW01000373.1:4781-5556 GCA_003520365.1 Massilia sp. | reverse complement strand
AATCGGGTGGAGTCCATAGATACAGCTGCGGCGTATTCGTAGGTTGGGCGCCCCGTGCCCACCATTCACGCAGCCACGTCGCACAGAAATTTCCCAAGAATATCAACCAAACAGCCCTCCCCGGCCTGTGCTATTCTCGCCGCTTCCCGAACCACCGCTTTACCGCAAGCTAGTCTTGCCACGCACTAATTACGCCAATGAAAAAGACCCTCTACGGAATCCCCAACTGCGACACCGTCAAGAAAGCACGCACCTGGCTGGCCGAGCACGGCCATGACTTCGAATTCCACGACTTCAAGAAACAGGGCCTGCCGCGCGAACTGGCCGCGAACTGGCTTGAGCAGCTGGACTGGGAGGTGCTGGTCAACCGCAAGGGGATGACCTGGCGTAACCTGCCCGACGAGCGCAAGGCAGCCATTACCGACAAGGCCGCGGCCCTGGAACTGATGCTGGAAAACCCCTCCGTCATCAAGCGCCCGGTCCTGGCGGGCGCCGGCCCCCTGAACGTCGGCTTCTCCGCCGACCAGTACGCCCGCCTGTTCGCGGAGGCGGCATGATCGCCAAGCCCTCGCGCACCCTCGACCTGGCGCAGGAACTGATCGCGCTGGACTCGATCACGCCGCACGACAAGGGCTGCCAGCAGCGCCTGGCCGAGCTGCTGGAGCCCCTGGGTTTCCGCTGCGAGACCATCGCCTCGAACGGCGTGACCAACCTGTGGGCGCGCAAGGGCACGGAATCCCCGGTGCTGGTGTTCGCCGGCCATACCGACGTGGTG
>DOUW01000373.1:0-4693 GCA_003520365.1 Massilia sp. | reverse complement strand
GATCGCCTTCCTCATCACCAGCGACGAGGAAGGCCCGGCCGTGGACGGCACCGTGGTGGTCTGCGACATCCTCGAGGAACGCGGCGAGACGCTCGACTACTGCATCGTCGGCGAGCCGACCTCGAGCCACATCCTGGGCGACATGATCAAGAACGGCCGCCGCGGCTCGCTCTCGGGCCACCTCGTCATCAAGGGCGTGCAGGGCCACATCGCCTACCCGCACCTGGCGCGCAACCCGATCCACCAGGCCGCGCCGGCATTGGCGGAACTGGCGGCCGAGGTCTGGGACGAAGGCAATGAATACTACGCGCCGACCAGCTGGCAGATCTCGAACATCCACTCCGGCACCGGCGCCACCAACGTCATTCCGGGCCACATGACGATCGACTTCAACTTCCGCTTCTCGACGGCGTCGACCGCCGAGGGCCTGGAAGCGCGGGTGCACGCGATCCTCGACCGCCATTGCCTCGAGTATGACCTGGCGTGGACGCTGTCCGGCCTGCCCTTCCTGACGCCGAAGGGCACGCTGTCGGACGCGGTCTGCAAGGCGATCCACGACGAGACCGGCGTGACGACCGAGCTGTCGACCACCGGCGGCACCTCCGACGGGCGCTTCATCGCCCGCATCTGCCCCCAGGTGATAGAATTCGGCCCACCCAACGCCAGCATCCACAAGATCGACGAGCACGTCGAACTGCGCTTCGTCGATCCCTTGAAGAACGTCTACCGCCGCACGCTGGAGACCTTGCTTGCCCCTGGACTGCTGGCCGCCTAAAGAAAGAACAAGCCATGACCACCACGACCTTCAGCACCCCGCGCGACCTGCTGCGCTACGCCGTCTCCCGCTTCAACGCCGCCAAGCTGTTCTTCGGCCACGGCAGCGCCGAGGCCTTCGACGAAGCCGCCTACCTGGTGCTGCACACCCTCAAGCTGCCGCTCGACCGGCTCGATCCCTTCCTCGACGCCAAGCTGCTGCCCGAGGAAGTGCTGCAGGTACTGTCCGTCATCGAGCGCCGCGCGACCGAGCGCGTGCCGGCCGCCTACATCACGAATCAGGCCTGGCTCGGCAGCTACGAGTTCTACGTCGACGAGCGCGTGCTGGTGCCGCGTTCCTTCATCGCCGAGCTGATCCCTGACCGCTTCAGCCCCTGGGTCAGCGACAGCGAGGCTGTCGAGAACGTGCTCGAGCTGTGCACCGGTTCCGGCTGCCTGGCGATCATGATGGCCGACGCCTTCCCGAACGCGGTGGTCGATGCGGTCGACATCTCGAAGGACGCGCTGGCCGTGGCCGAGCGCAACATCCGCGAGTACAAACTGGAAGGCCGCGTGAACCCGATCGAGTCCGACCTGTACCAGAACGTACCGTTCAAGAAGTACGACCTGATCGTCACCAATCCTCCGTACGTGAACGCGTCGTCGATGGCCAAGCTGCCGCCGGAATACCTGCGCGAGCCGCAGATCGCCCTGCACGGCGGCGAGGACGGCATGGACCTGGTGCGCAAGATCGTCGCCGGCGCCGCCGAACGCCTGACGCCGGAAGGCGTGCTGGTGGTCGAGATCGGCAACGAGGTCGAATTCGCCGAAGCCGCCTTCGGCCACCTGGGCCTGACCTGGCTGACCACGAGCGCGGGCGACGACGCCGTGTTCCTGCTGACCGCCGAACAGCTGCAAGCACAATGATGGCATGGCGGGCGCTGCGCACCGCGGGCGTCCACCGTGCGTCACCTCTCGCGTTCAAGGCGTATGCGCAACGCTGGCATGATTTGAACGCGTGGGCAGAGGACCTGCCCACCCTACGTACCCCAAGGCTTTAACGACAATGATCCGTTTCCAGAACGTCAGCCTGATGCGCGGCACCAAGCCGCTGCTCGAGAGCGCCGACCTCACCCTGAACCCCGGCGACAAGATCGGCCTGATCGGCGCCAACGGCGCCGGCAAATCCAGCCTGTTCGCCATGCTGCGCGGCGAACTGCACGCCGACCAGGGCGAGATCGATTTCCCCGCCAAGTGGCGCATGGCCTACGTGGCGCAGGAAACGCCGGCGCTCGACCGGCCGGCGCTGGACTATGCGATCGACGGCGACGTCAACCTGCGCCGCCTGCAAGCCGAACTCGAACGGCTGGAAGCCCATCCGGACCAGGCCGCGCACGGCATGGCGCTGGGTGAGGTGCACAGCGCGCTGGCCGACGCCGACGCCTACACCGTGCAGTCGCGCGGCGAGCAGCTGCTGCTGGGCCTGGGCTTCTCGCTCGACCAGATGCAGCAGCCGGTGAAGAGCTTCTCGGGCGGCTGGCGCATGCGCCTGAACCTGGCCCAAGCGCTGATGTGCCCGTCCGACCTGCTGCTGCTGGACGAACCGACGAACCACCTGGACCTGGACGCCATCATCTGGCTCGAGGACTGGCTCAAGCGCTACACAGGTACCCTGATCATCATCTCGCACGACCGCGACTTTTTGGACGAGATCGTCAACGTCGTGGTCCACATCGACGAGCAGAAGCTGAAACGCTACTCGGGCAACTACTCCGCCTTCGAGCGCCAGCGGGCCGCCCACCTGGTGCTGGCCGCGGCCGCCTACGAGAAGCAGCAGCGCACCCGCGCCCACCTGCAATCGTTCGTGGACCGCTTCAAGGCGAAAGCCACCAAGGCGCGCCAGGCCCAGAGCCGCATGAAGGCGCTGGCGAAGATGGAGGAGCTGGCGCCGCTGCGCGCGGCCGCCGAGTTCTCCTTCGAATTCCGCGAGCCCTTGTCGGCCCCGAACCCGCTGCTGGTGATGGAAGACGTCGATGCCGGCTACCCGATCCTCGACCAGCATGGCGACCAGGTCGACGGCAAGGTGATCGTGCACCGCGTGAACTTCTCGCTGCAGACCGGCCAGCGCATTGGCCTCCTGGGCGTGAACGGCGCCGGCAAATCGACGCTGATCAAGACGATCGCCAACGAACTGGCGCCCCTTAGCGGCACGGCGACGCTCGGCAAGGGCCTGGTGATCGGCTACTTCGCCCAGCACCAGGTCGAAATGCTGCGTCACGACGAATCGCCGCTGTGGCACCTGCAAAAGATCGCGCCGACCACGCGCGAGCAGGAACTGCGCAACTTCCTGGGCGGCTTCAACTTCCCGGGCGACATGGTGACCAGCCCGATCCGGCCCTTCTCGGGCGGCGAAAAGGCGCGCCTGGCGCTGGCCCTGATCGTCTGGCAGCGTCCGAACCTGCTGCTGCTGGACGAACCGACGAACCACTTAGATTTAGAAACGCGCGAGGCATTGACGCTGGCCCTGGCCCAGTTCGAGGGCACGCTGGTCGTGGTCTCGCACGACCGCCACCTGCTGCGCGCCACCACCGACCAGTTCATCATCGTCGCCGACGGCAAGCTGCAACCCTTCGACGGCGACCTGGACGACTACAAGGACTGGCTGTTCCAGACCAAGCTGGGCAAGGGGACGGAAGTACTGCCGTCGGTGTCCAAAGATGCGAAGGCGCCGGCGCAAGCCGGGGCCGCAGCATCGGCTCTTTCTTCAGTCGACCGCAAGGAGCAGAAGCGTCTGGAAGCCGAGGAGCGCCAGCGCATGGCGGCCCTGAAGAAGCCGATCGAGAACCGCATCAAGCGCCTGGAAGAGCAGATGGCGAAGCTGAATGCGAAGAAGGCCGAGATCGACGCGCGCCTGCTGGAGCCGGCGATCTACGAGGCGGACAAGAAGGACGAGCTGAAGAACCTGGTCGCGGACCAGGCCTTCTGCGTGCGCGACCTGGGGGCGCTGGAGAACGAGTGGCTGGAGTTGCAGGAGCAGCTGGAGGGGTTGGCGGCGTAAGCGGTCGATTATTCGGGCGCTCAACGGTGGGTTCAAGAACCCACCCTACAAAACTGCCGGTCGCGACTCGGCGATTCACATGTTCTACCGCGTGGGTTCAAGAACCCACCCTACNNGGGTGGGTTCTCGAACCCACCGGTGTCCACCGTTCGAACAGAGACAAACCCACCATCAGGCCACCTGCCTCGCCCCACCCTTCACCCCACGATCGATCGACATCAACCGGTCGATATCCACCAGGATCAGCCGCCTTCCATTGGCGACACCGAGCCCGATCAGGTAATCGATGGCGCCGCCGTCGGCGCCGGGAATCGGCGAAATCTGGTCGGCCTGGAGCGTCACCACGTCGGTGATGCCGTCCACCACCATCCCCATCACGCAGGTCGACAGCTTCAGGATGATCACGTCGGTCATCGGCGTGGTGACGACCGGGTGGCCGCAGAAGGCCGCGCGCATGTCGACGATCGGCATGATGACGCCGCGCGATACCGCCACGCCGCTGATGATCTCGCCGCCGTCGGCGAAGCGCTCGAGCGACTTGAGCACCCGCAGTTCCTGCNNCCTTGCCGAAATCCAGGCCGTACTCGAGGCCGCCGAGCGTGAAGCTGAGAAATTCATTGCCCGCCGGGCGAGAGATTGCAGTGTCCTTGTGCATGATGGTTCCTTTCACGAACAGACCCCATGCTAAGCCGCGCCGCCATCTCCTCTCTTGAGTGCAGTCAACATTTCCCTACGACATCACTGTGCTTTGGCACCGCCTTCATTCTCCCAGCGATAGGCGCCGCTCGCGCCGGTGTACAGGCGCGCGCCCTCGGCGCCGCGCAGGCGCGTGTGGATCTCGCGCGGCGCCATGTGGTGCAGGGGCGGCGCGTCGGGATCGAA